>VGXH01000503.1 GCA_016873405.1 bacterium | reverse complement strand
GCGGCCAGCCGGCTTGGGATTCGAAGGCCTGCCAGGCAGCAGCCACGGGGCACTACCGGCGTCCACTTGCCCCGGGGCCTCGCAGCGCCCGCTCCAACCAGCAACCCTTGACGCCCCGCCCCGCCCACAGGACCATCACCCGTCGCCCTGTCTATTTAAGTGTCCCATCCCGGAGGCCCATGCCGATGCACCCGCGATCCCTGCTCCCGCTCGTCGCGCTCTTCTGGCTGGCCGCGGTCACCGTTGCGCCGGCGCAACCCCTCACCATCGGGTCGCCGGCACCGGCCCTGGACGTCGAGGCGTGGCTCAAGGGCGAACCCATCGCGGCGTTCGCGCCCGGGCGGATCTACCTGGTCGAGTTCTGGGCCACCTGGTGCGTGCCCTGCATCGCGGGCATGCCGCAGCTGACGCGGCTGCAGACGCAGCTGGGCGATACGGTGACGGTCATCGGCGTGAATATCTGGGAGGAGCCGCCGGGTAAGCCCTACACGGACGAGACGCGGGTGCGGGTGGCGCGGTTCGTCGCCGACAACGCGGCGAAGCTGGGCTATCGCGTGGCGTACGACGGCGGGGCGCAGCGCATGGCGAAGGCGTGGATGGCGGCGGCGGGGTTGAACAGCATCCCCAACGCGTTCCTGATCGATCGGGACGGGTTGGTCGCGCACATCGGGCATCCGCTGTCGCCCGAGTTCAGGAACGCCGTCACGCAGGTCATCGCCGGCAACTTCGACCTGGCCGCGGCGCGTGCCGCGCACGAGCGGCGTCGCGCCGCGGCGGTCGAGGATATGGCGACCCGCCAGGTGGCCATGCAGCGGATGAAGGAGACCATCGCACATGCCTTGCCTCTGGCCCGCGCGGGTGACTATGCCGCGGCCGTCGCCGCCTGCGATAGCCTGGGGGATGTCGGCGAGGTGTTCGGCCGGCATCCGCGCGACGAGGCCAGGATCATGGTCTTCAAATCCCTGTTCGTGGCGCCGGACCCGGATATCGCCAACGCCTACGTCGATCACCTGCTGCGCGCGGGCGGGCTGGAGGCGCCGATCAGCTACGGCAGCCTGGCGTGGGCGATGGTCGACCCCGATCATGGCGCCAAGGGCAGCGACCCGGCGCGCGCGTTGCGGTGCAGCGAAAGGGCCCTGGCCGACACGACGGGCCTGGCGATGGCGCGCCCTCTGCTCCTGGACACCCACGCCCTGGCGCTGGCCGCGAACGGACGCCTGGAGGAGGCCATCGCCACGCAGACCGAGGCGGTGGCGTTGGAGAAGCACGAGACGATGAAGGCGATGATGCAGGAGCGCCTGGACGCGTACACGGCCCGGCGCTGAACACTGCATACAGCACACCACTCACTGCGCACGGCGCACGACAGGAGTCCCGACGATGTCCTTCAAGCCAGCGCTCTTCGCAGCCCTCTGCCTGCTGGCCCTTGCGCCGGCGCCACCGGCCGCGGCCGCCGATGCCGCCGCCTTCGCCACCGCCCTGCTGGCCAGGGATGGCGCCGCTGTCCGCGACCAGGGCACACCGGAGATGAACGCCGCGCTGACCGACGCCGCCATCGGCCAGCTCGTGTTCGGGGTCACGGCGCAGGTGGGGGCAGATCCGGAGCTGGGCCCGGCCTGGCTGCAGCGCGAGGCCGACGGCTACGCGCACTGGCGCGTGCCGCTGCGACGGGGCAAGAGCACGCTCGACTTCGAAGTGGTGGTCGACGGGCAGGGGCGCGTGGCCGGGCTGTGGCTGCGGCCGCACTTGGAAGCCGCCGCGCCCGAGCCGGGCGCGCCCCGCGAACTGCCGATCGAAGTCGGCCCGGCCGGGAGCGCTCTGCCTGGTCTGCTGGCGCTGCCCGAGGGCGAGGGGCCGTTCCCGGTCGTCGTGCTGGTGCACGGCAGCGGACCGCAGGACCGCGACGCGAACGTGATGGGCAACCGGCCGTTCCGCGACCTGGCGCACGGGCTGGCCGCGCGCGGGGTGGCCACGGTGCGGTACGACAAGCGGACGTTTGCCCAGCCCGGTTCGCTGGCGCCGCTGGGCGAGGCGCTGACCGTGCAGCACGAGACCATCGACGATGCCGTGGCCGCCGTCGCGCTGGCGCGCGCCAGGCCGGAGCTGGACGCCGGGCGCGTGCATGTGCTGGGGCACTCGCTGGGCGGGACCGCGGGGCCGCGCATCGCCGCGCGGGCCGGGGCCGACGGGCTGATCGTGGTGGCGGGCACGGCGCGGTCGCTGGTGGACGTGGTGCTCGAGCAGGTGCGGCACATCGCCAACGCCGACGGCGCGCTGTCGCTGGACGAGGCGGTCAACATCGAGCGCATGGAGGACCAGGCCGCGCGCGCGCGGGCGGCGCCGGACAGCAAAA
>VGXH01000502.1 GCA_016873405.1 bacterium | reverse complement strand
GGAGCCGGGCGGCACCGGCAGGCCGTGGCGGGCGAAGATCTCCTTCGCCTGGTACTCGTGGATGTTCACGCGCTTCCTCCCGGAGAGGGGACGGCCGGGCGCATCGCGCGCCCGGCCGCGCCGTGGTTCGCTAGCCGACGAACCGGGCCAGCAGCTGTTCCAGGTTCGGCGAGCCGATCTCCTGGAGCTCGTAGCCCACGCGCACCGTGGGCTTGCGGATCTTGACCACGCGATTGAGGTCGATCGGTGTGCCGATGACCACGACGTCGCATTCGACCGCGTCGATGGTCGCCTCGAGATCGGCTTTCTGTTCCTCGCCGTAGCCCATCGCCGGCAGCAGAGCGCCGATCTCGGGATACTGCGCGAACGTCTCGGCCAGGCGGCCGCGCGCCCAGGGGCGGGGATCCACGAGTTCGCCGGCGCCCAGGCGCAGCGCCGCCACGACGCCGGCGCCGAACTTCATGTCGCCGTGCGTGAGGGTCGGGCCGTCCTCGACCACCAGCACGCGCTTGCCGGCCAGGTCGACGTCGCCGGTGATGGTCAGGGGGCTGGCGGCGTCGATGATCACGGCCTTCGGGTTGATGGCGCGGATGTTCTCGCGCACCGTCTCGATGTTCTCGAACTCGGCCTCGACGACCTTGTTGATGATCACGACATCGGCCAGCCGGACGTTCGTCTCGCTGGGGTAGTAGGTGTTCTCGTGGCCGGGGCGGTGCGGGTCCGCCACGACGATGTGCAGGTCGCTCCGGAAGAACGGCGTGTCGTTGTTGCCGCCGTCCCAGAGGATGATGTCCGCTTCCTTCTCGGCCTCGCGCAGGATGGCCTCGTAGTCGACGCCGGCGTAGATGACGCCGCCGGCGGCCACGTGCGGCTCGTACTCCTCCATCTCCTCGATCGTGCACTTGTGCTCCGTGAGATCGCCGATGGACGCGAAGCGCTGCACGCGCTGGGCTTCGAGGTTGCCGTAGGGCATCGGGTGTCGGACGGCGACGACCTTCTTGCCGGCCGCGCGCAGGATCCGGCAGATGCGCCGGCTGGTCTGGCTCTTGCCGCAGCCGGTGCGCACGGCGCCGACGCTGATGACCGGCTTGCTGCTCTTCAGTTCGGTCAGGCGCACGCCCAGCATGGTGAAGTCCGCGCCCGCCGCGTTGACGATCGAGGCCAGGCTCATCACCTGCTGGTAGCTGCGGTCGCTGTAGGCCATCACGCAGAGCTCGGCGCCGGTCCGCCGGATGAGGTCCGGCAGCACGGACTCGTCCTCGATCGGGATCCCCTCCGGGTAGTGCGGCCCGGCCAGGGAAGCCGGGTAGCGCCGACCGTCGATGTCGGGGATCTGCGTGGCCGTGAATGCGACCACCTCCCAGGCGGGTTGGTTCCGGTAGACGCAGTTGAAGTTGTGGAAGTCGCGCCCGGCGGCGCCCAGGATGATGACCTTGATCCTGCTCATGCCGTCCCCTCAATGGTCCCGGCCGCAGCCGGAACGCCGCCGACAGGCACGGCTGTCAGGGCAGCCTCCTGATGGCGGCGATGATCTGCGAGGTCGACCAGCCCGGCACCATCGGCACGCGCAGCACGCGGCCCCCGGCAGCAACGACTTCACGGGCGCCCACGATGTCGGCGTCCGCGTACTCGGACCCCTTGACGAGCACGTCCGGCCGGACCAGGAGGATGGTCTCCAGCGGTGTCGGTTCGTCGTATATGGTGACCGCGGAAACCGGTCGCAAGGCGGCCATCAGCGCCGCCCTGTCGCCTTGAGGCAGGATCGGGCGACCGGCCCCCTTCAGGCGGGCGACCGAGTCGTCGCTGTTGAGAGCGACAATCAATTCGTCGGCCGCGGCGGCGGCCTGCGCCAGGCTGGCCAGGTGCCCGGCGTGGATCAGGTCGAAGCAGCCGTTGGTGAACGCGATGGTGCGCCCGGCGGCGCGGCGGGCGTCCGCCCAGCCGGCCAGTTCGCCCCGGGCCAGGACCGGCGCAGCCCACGGGCCGCGGCTCATCGGCCGTCCCCGACCGGCAGCGCGGCGCGCAGCTGCGCGAGCGTCACGGCCACCGTGCCCAGCTCGCGCACGGCCAGGCCGGCGGCGTGGTTGGCCAGGCGGGCCGCCTCCAGGTGCGCCGCGCCCGCGGCCAGACAGGCCGTGTAGACGGCGATCACCGTATCGCCGGCGCCGGTCACGTCGTAGACCGCGGTGGCGGCCGCCGGCAGGTGGTGCTCGGCGCCGGTCCGTTCGTAGAGGGCCATCCCGTGCTCGCCTCGCGTGATGAGGACGGCATCGGCCCCGGTCAGCTCCAGCAGCCGGCGGCCGGCACGGTTCAGGTCGTCCGGCCCCGTGATGGCGTGTCCGCAGGCCTGCTCGGCC
>VGXH01000501.1 GCA_016873405.1 bacterium | reverse complement strand
CCCCGCCTTCGTGAACCCGGGCCTGCTCGGCACCCAGGAGGTCTTCCGGCGCGAATTCGCCGGCCCCATCGAGACGCGCGGCGACGAGGGCGCCACGACCATGCTGCGCCGCCTGACGCACCCGTTCATCATGCGGCGGGCCAAGGAACAGGTGGCGCCGGAGCTGCCCCCGCGCACCGAGCGCGTCGTCTACACGGAGATGGGCCCCGCCCAGCGGCGACTGTACGCGCAGACGCGGGACAAGTACCGCGCCGACCTGCTGGGCCTGATCGAGCGCAAGGGAATGGACGAGGCGCGCTTCCGGATCCTCGAGGGCCTGCTGCGGCTGCGCCAGATCGCCGTCCACCCGGCGCTGGTGCGGCGCGGACACGACGGCGAGTCGGCGAAGTTCGAGGCGCTGTTCGAGATCCTCGAAACGCTCGGCGCCGAGCGGCACAAGGCGCTGATCTTCTCGCAGTTCGTCGAGACGCTGAAGCTGGTCAAGGTCGGGCTCGAAAAGCGCGACATCGCGTACGCCTACCTCGACGGTCGCACGCGCGACCGGCAGGCGCGCGTCGACGCCTTCCAGGCCGACCCGGAACTGCCGGTCTTCCTGATCAGCTTGAAGGCCGGCGGCGTGGGCCTGAACCTGACGGCCGCCGACTACGTGATCCACCTCGATCCGTGGTGGAACCCGGCCGTCGAGATGCAGGCCAGCGACCGCGCCCACCGCATCGGGCAGACGCGGCCGGTGATCATCACCAAGCTGATCGCGCGCGACACGGTCGAGGAGAAGATCCTCGAACTGCAGGAGCGCAAGCGCGCGCTGGTCCGCAACCTGATCACGGCCGAGGCGGGCTTCCTGAAGTCGCTGACGCGGGATGATGTGGAGAGTCTGTTCGGGTAAGGGGGGGGTGGCGGAGGTGGTTGATGGGTCAACTGATGTTGCGCCGGCGCCGCCGCTTCAGTTGGGCCGATCGCGCGCGCCGTGACCTCGCGCCCCCACCTGGATCATCTCCAGACGCTCGAGCAGCCGCGCCAGTGCACGGCGCAGTCCTGGCGCGTGCGTGTCGTCAATCACCAGCGCCAGGTCATCCGTCATGTGGTCGAGTTCGGCGAGAGCGTAGGCGCCCGACCACTGGCTGCCATCCGGCCGCACGGCCAGCCTGGTCACCAGCGTGAAGTCGTTGACCACCTTTTCCAGAAGCGCTTTTTCGCCAATGGTGAACGTGAGGGTCACCGTGGCCGCAGTAGCGGGCACGGAGCCGTCCGGTGTCGCCACGGCAGCCACGGAATCTGCGGCCGCCCGCACGGTCATGCCGCAATCCCAGCGCGTGCCCCGCCAGCCGCCGATGGACCCGCCATCGCCGCACGACGGGCACTGCCAGTAGATCAGGTCGGAAACGCGATCATGGTCGGCGACGATATCGCCGGGGCAAGGCCGACGCCCCGGCCGGCACCGGCAGGCGACGTTGGTCAGCTGCGGGCCCACCGCCAGCGAATGGGTCACCCAGGCGACGATGGCCGCCAGATGGCGGGCCAGGCTCAACGCGCGCGGCGGCAGATCGGGCGCGAACGCGCCCTGATCGAGGAAGTGGTCGAGGTCGGCGATGGTCGTTCGGGCCACGGCTCAGGTGCTCCAAGGTTCGGGCGGTCCCACCGCAGAGACTCCCCCCGCGAGCCGCCAAGCACACGGAAAGGAGCCTCGCGGTGGTTGGCCCCGGGTGGATCCTGCTGCCTGATCATGCCGGGGTTCAGATCCGGACGCAGGTTAGGCCCATTCGGTGGGATTGCCGCGGGGAATCGCTTCCCCGGCGTGGGGCTCTTTGTGGCGGCGGATGCGGAAGATCACGAGTCTGCGACCGTTTGCGCCGGCGCAAGTCATATTGCGTCAATAAAGAGCGCGACTTTTCATGCGTTATGAGCCAAAGCCGTGAAGAACCACCGGCAAGGCGCTGCATGCCTGCAGCCGAAGCACACGTAATCAGGGTCGTCCATTGATCCCAGCGCCCCCTTGAGGCAAGGCCACCCCCGCTGCTGCCGCAAGTCCGGTGACGATAAAAGAGAAAATATCTCACTAACTGGCGACACGGGCCGACTCATGGCCTATAATTGGCATACAAACGAGCATCCACCTCCACAAACCGGAGCCCACCATGCTGATTCGCCTCCAAATCGAGAACTGGCAGTCATTTCGCTCCCCTGCCGAGTTCTCCCTCGTCGCCAGCCGCGAACGCCAGCACCGCGATCGGCTGCCGCGGCTGCTGCGGCCGGACCTGACCGTGCTGCCGGTGGCGGCGGTGTACGGGGCGAACGCGTCGGGCAAGTCGAACCTGTTCCGTGCCCTGGCGTTTGCGCGCAAGCTGGTGGTCGAGGGTACGGCCACCGACGCC
>VGXH01000500.1 GCA_016873405.1 bacterium | reverse complement strand
GCCGCCTTGCCGGCGCGCCCGCGTCAAGCCCGGCGGGAAGCCATGGCCGCCACCGACACCACCATCCTCTTCGTCGGCGACATGCACCTGGGCCGACTGCCGTCGCGCGTGCCCTTGGACGCGGGCGGACGCCTGCCGACGCCCGCCGAACTGGGTCCGGGCGCGGCCTGGCGGCGCGCGGCGCGGACTGCGGTGGAACTGGGCGTGGACGCGGTCGCCCTGGCGGGCGATGTCGTGCACGGATCGAACGACCTCTTCGAGGGCGCGAACGAGCTGGACGCGGGTCTGGCGATCCTCGCCGCAGCGCGCATCCCGGTCGTCGCCGTGGCCGGCAACCACGACACGCACGTGCTGCCCGGCCTGGCCCGTCGCGGCGCGCTCACCCTGCTGGGCGAGGGCGGAGCCTGGAGCTGGATCGATCTGGCGCCGGCGGGACGGGCGCCGGTGCGCCTGGTCGGCTGGTCGTTCCCGGCGCCGCACTGGGAAGCCAGCCCGCTGGCGGCGACGCCGCCCCCGCCGCCGCCCGGCGTGACCACCCTGGGGCTGCTGCACGCGGACCTGGACGTCGGGACCAGCCGCTACGCCCCGGTGGCCGGCGCCGCGCTGAGGGCGACCGGCTACGCAGGCTGGTTCCTCGGCCACGTCCATCGCCCCGGCGAACCGGCCGCGGATGGCTCCCCGTTCTATCTCGGGTCGCTCACGGGCCTGGATCCCGGTGAGACCGGGCGCCACGGTCCGGTGTTGGTCCGCGTCGGTTCGGGCCGCCTGGAGGCCACGCGCCTGCCGCTGGCGCCGCTCCTGTGGCTCGAGACGACGCTGGACCTGAGCGCCGCGCCCGAGCCGGCCCGGGACCTGCCGCAGCTGGTGCGCGCGGCGCTGGAGGAGGCCGTCCTGGAGGAAGCGGTTTCGGAGCAGACGGCCCTGACCCGCGGCGGCGGCGCCGGCCCGGCCCTGGCCGTGGGCGTGCGCCTGACGCTGGCGGGCGAGGTCGCCGAACCCGCGGCGGTGCGCCGCGCGGCCGCTGCCCTGACCGAGAGCCAGGACGCCTGGCTGCGGGTGGGCGGGGCCACCTGCTTCCTGGAGAAGCTGGCGGTCGAGGCAGGCCCGCGCCTGGACCTGACTTCGCTGGCCGGCACCGGCGATGCCGCCGGTCTGGTGGCGCGGCGCCTCCTGGCGCTCGCGGGCGCGACCGCCATCCCCGGCGTGGACGATCCCGCCGCCTTCGGCGCCTCGCTGCTGCGCGAGGCGCGCGTCCGGCTGGCGGAGGTCGACGCGCAGTCCGCCTTCGCCGCGCTGGAGCCGGACGCCGACCCGCAGACGGCGCGGCGCGAGGCGTTGGCCGCGGCGCGCCTGGTCCTCGAGCACCTGCTCGCGACGCGGGGAGGCCGGCATGCGCCTGGCCAGGGTTGACGTCCGCGTCCTGCCCGGACTCGAGGGCCGGTTCTCGCTGGAGCCGGAGCCCGGCGTCAACCTGGTCGTGGGCCCCAACACCTCCGGGAAGTCCTCGCTGGTGCGCGCCGTCGGCAGCCTGCTCTGGCCGGCGCCGGGCGGCGCCGGTCAGGATTTCCTGGCCGTGACGTTCGCCTGCCGCGACGGCCTGCGCGTGGCGCAGCGGCGCGCGGACGGCGCGCTGGTCTGGACGCGCGACGGCCTGCCGGCGTCGCCGCCGCGGCTGCCGGACGACCACCTGCGCGACCGCTACGCGCTGGGGCTCGCGGATCTGACCGATGCGCGCGGCGCCGGCAGCGAACGCGCCTTCGCCGCGGAGATCCGTCGGCAGATGACCGGCGGTTTCGACCTGGACGTGACGGGAACCCAACTGCTGCGCGTCTCGACGGCCCAGATGCGCGCGCGCCTGCGCGAGTGGCAGCAGGCACGCCTGGCCCGCGGCGAGCGCGAGCGCGCGCACCGCGAGCTGCGCGAGCGCGAGCGCGCGCTGGAGACCTGGCGGGCCGACCTGGCCGCGGCCGAGAACCGCGTGCGCCAGGCCGAGGCGCTGCGGGCCGCGCTGGCCGTCCACGACGCGCGCGACGCCGTCGCGGCGGCCGCCGACCGGCTCGGCGCGTTCCCGGCCGCGCTGGCCGCCTTCCGGGCCGACGACCCGGCCACGCTGGAGACTTGGCGCCAGACGCTGGCCGGCGCCAACACCGACGTCGCCGCGCACGCGCGACGCCTCCAGGAGACACAGGAGCGCCTGCGCGCTCTGGGAGCGGCGCCGCCGCCGGAAGCCGGCTACCCGGCCGCCGTCGACACGCTGGTCGAGGCCTGGCGGCAGGCTGCCGTGGCGCTGGACACCGCGGCCGCTGCCCTCGACGGCATCCGGAGCCAGCGGCAGGACGCGATCGACCGCCTGCACGGCGCGCCGGCGGAAG
>VGXH01000499.1 GCA_016873405.1 bacterium | reverse complement strand
GCCGCTGCCGGCCATGCCCGTCAGGATGTCCAGCGAGCCCTGACCGTTGCCGCCGAGGATGTTCCCGGTGAAGGCGCGGTCGCGCGGCACCAGGCGCAAGCCGTTGGCCGCCAGCGTGTGGATACGGTGGTTGTCGTGGCCCGCCAGGTGCACGTCGTCGTCCAGGATCACGCCCCACACGCCATGCGGTTGCCAGTTGTCGCCGATCCAGTCGTTGACGCCGCTGCTCGGGTAGCCCGAGGTATTCAGCCACACGCGCTCGGGCACCCAGGCCACGCGCGGGATGTAGCCGTAGCGCCACTCGACCATGTCGGCCTGGATCGCCACCGCCCAGTCGTTCATCTCGTGGCGCGCGAACGGCATGATGTGCTGGGCGTAGGCCGACGTGATCATCCCCGCCCAGCCGGCCGTCACGCCGGAAGCCAGCCAGGCGTTGAAGTCCATCGGATCTCCGCTGCGGGCCGCCCATTCGGCCGCCGTCATCAGAGTGCCGCTGACGTGGAAGTTGCCCGGCACGCCCGTGCCCTGGTGGACCTGCAGCGCCTCGTCGAAGCCGGAGCCCTCGGGGTCGTCGCCGCGCCCGCGCAGCACGTCGGTGTGGCCCAGCCCCTGGTTCCCGTGCAGGACCAGCGCGCAGTGCGCCTGGTAGGACCTGGCCGCAGGGAACGAGGCCTCGACGCGGTCGCCCGCGCCGCCTGCCTGCGTGGTCACGGACAGCGGCCACGGCTGCGCGGACGCCGCCGGGTCGGTCGCCAGTTCGAGGTAGACGGCGTCGGGGTCGCCCGGCACGGCGTACCACGCCGGCGCCGGACGCTTGGCGCCGCCGGTCACGGCCTCGGCGCGCCAGACGCCTTCGTCCTCGCGCCTGAGCACCGTGGCGGCGGCGAGGCCCGGCGCCTCGACCGTCAGCGTGACGGCCTGCGGGCGGCCCGCGGCGGCGTCGGCCGCCCGCAGCGAAGGCACGCCGGCCGCGTCGAGCGCCAGGAAGCTGACGCGCAGCACCGCGCGGCCGTCGGCCTCGCGGCGATGCAGTTCCACGGCCAGCAGATCGGCGGCCGGAGCCAGGGCCGGCGACTCGGCGACGCGATCGACCGCCAGCACCTGCTGCAGGACCAGGCCCGCCGCGCGCGAAGGGGCGAGCACACCGGAGGCGGCGGGTACGGCGGCCGGGGCGGCGACGGTCGGACTCGACAGCGCGCACACGACGGCCAGCGCGGCGATCGACGCCTGCGGTCGGGGGCGAATGCGCATGGTCCTTCTTCCTGGCAGATGGGCACGGCGACGGGCGCCCCGCCGACACCCACGGTGCGACCGGACGCCGGCGGACGGATCATGACGAAAGAGGATCATACCACAAGGAAACGGCCATTACCACCGCGACTTCGGCGCCTGTGGACGCAATCTGCGCGTAACCGGTTGACAGTCAATCGATTGGTGGCGTCCCGGTTCAGAGCCCGCGCGGCGTGAAACCCAAGCCCGGCGCCTCGGTCGGGTAGAGCCAGCCGTCGCGCAGGCGCACGGCGCCGTCGGAAGGGTCGTCCCGCAGGTCGAGGTGGCCGTCCAGGTCGGCGTAACGGACGCCGCGCCGCGCCAGCGCGAAGTGCAGGCCGGCGGCGATCGCCAGCGCGGCCTCGTCCATGCAGCCGACCATCACCTCCCAGCCCGCGGCCTGGGCCACGGCGGCGATCTTGAGCGCCTCGCTGAGCCCGCCCACCTTCATCAGCTTGACGTTGACCATGTCGGCCAGGTCGCGGCGCGTCAGGCGGAAGGCGTCGCGCAGCGACATCAGGCTCTCGTCGGCCATGATGCGCACGGGCGCGCCGGCGGTCACGCGGCCGAGTTGCTCCAGCTCGGCGCGCGGGGTCGGCTGCTCGATCAGCGACAGGCGCGCGCGCCGGGCCAGCTCCACGAACGCGAGGGATTGCTCGACCGTGTAGCCCTGGTTGGCGTCGAAGCGCAGCTCGACGCCCGGCCCCACCGCCTCGCGCACGCGCAGCACGCGCGCCGCGTCGCCCGCCGGGTCGAGGCCGCCCTTGAGTTTCAGGCAACGGAAGCCGCGCCCCGTGTACTGCAGCGCGCGCTCGACCGTGGCCTTTTCGTCCAGGATGCCGATGGTGACGGAGGTGCGGATGCGCAGCCGGTAGCCGCCGAACAGGCGCCACAGCGGCAGCCCCGCGCGGCGTCCGACGAGGTCCCACAGCGCCATGTCGACCGCCGCGCGCGCGGCCGGGCGGTCGCGCAGCACAGGGCCGAGGCGGTGCAGCAGGGCCGAGGGGCGCAGCGGGTCGGCCCCGCGCAGCACGGCCGCGGCGTCGCCGGCCAGCACCGCCAGCGTGCCGCCGGGCGTCTCGCCGGTGACCGGCCCGTCCGGC
>VGXH01000498.1 GCA_016873405.1 bacterium | reverse complement strand
GGACGGCCGGCGGCGCGGCCTGCCGGCGGTTGCGCGAGGCCAGCCGCTTGTTGTGAGCGACCCACCAGAGGGTCAGCAGCAGACCTGCCGCCGAGATGGCCGCCAGGAGCCACACCGCGCGCAGCGAGTTCGGGCCGATCTGGCGCTGCATCACCAGATACCAGTACCAGCCGAAGAGGATCCACATCAGGATCGAGGCGACCCAGTGCCACGCCTGGCGCATGTCCAGCCTGCCTTCCGCGCGGGGGAGTCCGCGGCCGCGTGCCCGCCCCGGTTGACCCGGATCGGCGCGCGGCTTACACTGTCCTGCCGGTCGGGCGGTCCTTGCGGCCCAACCCTCTGTCATCATTGTTCTTCGACCGCATGGCGGCCGTTTGAACCGAAAACCACACCAGATCCCGCGGGGGCCCGCCTTGAAAGCCAGGGACATTCGCGCGCGTTTTCTCTCTTTTTTCGCCGAGCGCGGCCACACCGTGGTGGCGTCCTCATCGCTGGTCCCGCACGACGACCCGACCCTCAAGTTCACCAATGCCGGCATGAACCAGTTCAAGGCCGTCTTCCTGGGCCTCGAGCGGCGCGACTACGTCCGGGCGGCGTCCTGCCAGAAGTGTATGCGGGTGTCCGGCAAACATAACGATCTGGAGGAAGTGGGCAAGGATGCCCGCCACCACACCTTCTTCGAGATGCTCGGCAACTGGTCGTTCGGCGACTATTACAAGCGCGAGTCCATCGTCTGGGGCTGGGAGTTCCTCACGGCCGTCATGGGCCTGGACAAGTCCCGCCTGTGGGTCTCTGTCTACAAGGACGACGACGAGAGCTTTTCGATCTGGCGCGATGAGATCGGGCTGCCACCCGAGCGGATCCTGCGCCTGGGCGATTTGAGCCGGGGTGACGAAGAGAACTTCTGGTCGATGGCCGACACCGGACCCTGCGGGCCCTGCACCGAAATCCACTACGACCAGGGCGAGCAGATGAAGTGCGATCATCCGGGCGGGTGTTTCGTCGGCGTCTGCGGCTGCGACCGCTGGCTCGAACTGTGGAACCACGTGTTCATGGAATTCGACCGCCAACCCGGCGGCGCGTTGAACCCGCTGCCGATGAAGAGCGTCGACACGGGGCTCGGCTTCGAGCGCCTGGTGGCGGTGCTGCAGGGGAAGCAGAGCAACTACGAGACCGACATCTTCACGCCGATGATTCGCAAGATGGAGGAGATCTCCGGGCAGAAGGCGGAGGGCGAAGCCCGCATCTCCATGCAGGTCGTGGCCGATCACGCGCGCGCCTGCGCGTTCACCGTGGCCGACGGCGCCATTCCCTCGAACCAGGACCGCGGCTACGTCGTGCGGCGCATCCTGCGCCGCGCCGCGCGCCACGGGCATCTGCTGGGCGTGGAGGAGCCGTTCCTCTGGAAGGTGGCCGACGTCGTCATCGAGGAGATGGGCGACGCCTACCCCGAGCTCCGCGAACGGCGCGCGCGCGTGCTGGACGTGATCCGCAAGGAGGAGGAGCGGTTCATCCGCACGCTGCGCTCGGGCCTGCAGGTGTACGGCGACATCCGCGACGCGATGCGCGCCGGCGGGCGCGCGACGCTCAGCGGCGCCGAGGCGTTCAAGCTCCACGACACGTTCGGCTTCCCGGTGGACCTGACTGCCGTGGTGGCGGCCGAGGACGGCTTCACGGTCGACCAGGCCGGGTTCGAGGCCTGCATGGAGGAGCAGAGAGCCAAGAGCGGCAGCGAGTCGGTCTACCGCGAGGGTCTCGGGGCCTGGCGCCCGCTGGACGGCCGTGACCTGGGCGGATTCCGGTCCGAGTTCACCGGCTACGACGCCGTCAGTGGCGAGGGTCGGCCCGTGGCGGTGCGCCCGGCCAGGCTGGGCGCCGGCGGCAACGACCTGGCGCACCTGCTGCTGGACCGCACGCCCTTCTATGCCGAATCCGGCGGCCAGGTCGGCGACACCGGCTGGCTCGAACTGGCGCCGACCGGCGCCCGGCTGGAGGTCCTCGGCACGCATCTGTCGGAGGAGGGGCCGGCGTTGGTCGTCGGGCTGGCCGCCGACGAACTGGCGGACGCGCTGGCCGGAGTCGCGGTGGTGCGCCAGCAGGTCGACCAGGGCGCCCGGCTGGCGACGATGCGCCATCACACCGCCACCCACCTGCTGCACGCCGCCCTTCGCCGCGTGCTGGGCGATCACGTCGAGCAGGCCGGCAGCGTCGTGGACCCGCACCGGCTGCGCTTCGACTTCCGTCACGACCAGGCGCTCAAGCCGGCCGAACTGGCCGAGGTGGAGCGGCTGGTCCAGCAGCGTGTGCTGGACAACCGCCCGGTCATCCGGCACCGGGACATGGCGATCGACGAGGCGAAGAAGCGCGGCGCCA
>VGXH01000497.1 GCA_016873405.1 bacterium | reverse complement strand
CCCCCGCGTCGACACGGCGGAGGCCCTGCGCCTGGAGAGCGTCGAGGGGCAACGCGCCCGCAAGCAGGTCGAGGATCTCGAGGCGCTGCACCTGGGCATGGTGACCCTCAAGTACGCCAACGCCGCCGAGGTCAAGGACTCCCTCGAGAAGATGCTGACCGATCGCGGCAACATCGACGTCGACGTGCGGACCAACAGCCTGCTCGTCAACGACGTTCAGGGACGCGTGAACCTGATCACGAGCATGGCCGCCCAGCTGGATACGCGCACGCCGCAGGTGGAGATCAACGCGCGCCTGGTGGACATGGACTCGCGCGCCACGCGTGAGTTGGGCGTCAACTGGTCGCTGAACAACTTCGGCATCCCCGGCAAGAACGTGGGCGGCAGCCTCGCGATCGACAACGCGCTGCAGCAGCCGTCCGGCGACCTGCGCGTCGGCACCGTGCAGGACTGGGGCGAGCTGATGCTGAAGGTGCAGGCGCTGGAGAACGATAACCGCGCCCAGCTGATCAGCAACCCGGTGATCACGACCACCGACAACCGCGAGGCGAAGATCCTCGTCGGCCAGAAGATCCCGCTGATCGTGGCGGATCAGGCCGGCAACGCGATCACGCAGCTGACGACGATCGGCATCCAGCTGCGCGTGACTCCGCACATCAACAGCGAGAAGACGATCACGCTGGACATCCACAACGAGGTCAGCGACCTGTCCAGCCAGGCGACGGTGCAGGGCGGCGTCATCATCAACACCAGCGAGTCCGACACGCGGGTGCTGGTCGAGAACGGCGCCACGGCGATCATCGCCGGCCTGATCCGCAAGATCGACAGCCGGCTGGAGACGGGCATCCCCGTGCTGAAGTCGCTGCCGGTCCTGGGCAGCCTGTTCCGGCACAGCTCGGACACGAAGGTCGATCGCGAGCTGGTCATCTTCGTGACGCCCCGCATCGTGGACGACGCCTACATGCAGCGCGCGGTGATCACGCCGGACTCGGAGGTGGAGTACACCCCGTCCGGCCCGATCAGCCGCTTCTAGACGGCCCACCGGCCGGCTCCGCCGGTCCGGACCCGACGCCCCCCGGCCCGCGCCGGGGGGCGTCCTCGTGCGGGGCCGCCGCCCCGGCCGAATTCGTGCTGGCGCGCGCCCGGCCGTGGTGTAGGCTGTCGCGCATGTGGACCTCCCTGATCGGCTTCATGGCCTGCGGCAAGACGACCGTGGCCCGGGCGCTGCAGGCGGCGACGAACCGTCCGGTCGCCCACCTGGACGCGGTCGTGGCGGCGGCCGCCGGCCGCCCGGTGGCCGCGATCTTCGCCGAGGAAGGCGAGGCGGGCTTCCGCGCCCGGGAGCTGGCGGCCGTCGCGGGACTCGACGCCGGCCGCCGGCTGGTCGTGGACACCGGCGGCGGCGTCGTCGAGACGCCGGCGGCCACGGCGATGCTGCGCGAGCGCGGCGTGGTGATCTGGCTGGACGCGCCGTGGGAGACGCTGCGGGCCCGCCTGGAGGCGGGGCCGGAGGGCGAGCGGCCGCTGGTCGCGACGCTCGGCTGGGACGGGCTCGAGGCGCTCTTCCGGCGGCGGCGCCCGCTCTACGCGGCGGCCGCCGACTTCCGCCTGGCGGCGGCGGGAACCGACGCGGTCCTGCTGGCCCGCACCGCCATGCTGCGCAGCCTGGTCTGGTCGCGGCGTCCGGCGGAGCAGCGGCGGTGAGGGTCGTGGCCGGGCGCTGGCGCGGGCGACGGCTCCTGGCGCCGCCGGGCGACGCCATCAGGCCGACGGCCGATCGGGTCAAGGAGGCGCTGTTCAGCATCCTCGGCCCGCGCGTCGAGGGCGCGGTCTTCGTGGACCTCTGCTGCGGGTCGGGAGCTCTGGCCATCGAGGCGCTCAGCCGCGGCGCCGCCCGCGCGGTGCTCGTGGACGAGATGCCGTCGGCGCTGGCGCTGGCCGGCGCGAACCTGGCGCGCTGCGGCGCGGAGCCGGGGACGTACGCGCTCGAGCGCGCCGAGGCGGAGGCCTGGCTGGCGCGCTGGCGCCCCGGAGCCGCGACGCCGTGGGTGCTGGTGAGCGACCCGCCCTACCGGGGACCGCTGGCGGGGCATATCTTGGCGCAGCTGCGCGCGGGCGTCCCCTGGCCCGGCTGCCGCGCGCTGGTCGTCGAGCACGCGTCCGACGACGCGGTGGCGGCGCCGGAACCGGAAGGCTGGCGGCGGCGCCGTTACGGACAGGCGACGCTGGCCGTGTGGCTGGCTCCGCCGGCGGACTGACCGGCGGCCGAAGGAGGGATCATGCCGCGTCACGTGCTGTTTCCGGGGTCGTTCGACCCGGTCACTCTCGGCCATCTCGACCTGGTCACGCGGGCGAGCCGCCTGTTCGACCGCGTCACGGTGGTC
>VGXH01000496.1 GCA_016873405.1 bacterium | reverse complement strand
GGGGGCTGGTGCAGCGTCAGGTCGTGGTCCGCATCGCCGCCCAGTGGGCGCAGCACGACCGCGGTCCACCACGAGGCGCCTCCCAGCCGCAGCCCATCCTGGTTCGGGTAGAGCGGCGACCCGTCGACGACGAACTCCCAGCCGCCGGTGGGCGCGGGCGGCGCCGCGCGCGTGACGGGCGACCCCGCTGCAATCACCGCGGGCGACCAGATCCACTGTCGGGCCCAGAAGTTGTCGAGCTCGTTCGACTCGGCGATCTGGTTCTCGGCGTCGATCAGGTATCCGAAGGTGTGGCGACCGCCGCGGACGACGAGCGGCCCCAGGTTCTGGCCGACGACAGTGACGCCCGGTGGAAGCGGATTGACGGAGTCGACCGTCCCGTTCCAGTCGCCGTCAACAAAGGCGCGGAACCGGAACCCGGGCACGGTGACCGGACTGCCGTTCACGGCGAGGCAGTTCCACCACGTGCCGGCGCCGTCACCCGGCAGCACACCCGGCGCCGGCACGGAGCTGTGGTTCGAGTCGTTGAACTCGCGCGGCACCAGGGGGGCCGCCCAGCCGGGCGGGGTCCACCAGGTCAGGTTCGGGAGCGTGGCCGGCGTCGCCGCCGGACCGCTGTCGCTCCCGGCGTCGGCGGTTCCGGCCAGGGCGGCGGCCGCGAGCAGCAGGCAGGGCAGCATGCGCATGATCCGCGCCTTTCTTCCGCTAGCGCGCCGGGTTGTGGGGAACGGGGCGAGCGACCGGTTCGCGCGCCGGCGGCGGCGCGTCCCAGTCCGCGAGGGCGGCCTGGAGCTTGGCGACGGCGGCCTGGTCGCCGGCCATCGCCGCCAGGTCCAACTGGACCTCGAGCAGGCGCCGCCAGGTCCGCGCCTTGACCTGCGCGATCTGCCGGTGGATCTCCAGGGCGGTGCGGCTGTCGGCGCCCGCCAGCCGCGCCGTCAGGGACTGCAGGAGGGCGTCCTCCTCGGCCAGCACGGCGTCGAACGCGGCCCGGCGCGCGGCGGGCGCCGTGGCGACGGGCGGCTGGGCTCCGGCAGCCGCGGCCCCGCCGGCGTCAGCGACCAGGGCGGTGCCGACCGCCTCCGGCCCATCGGCGGCAGGGACCGCACGCGGGGCCGCGACGGCGACCGCCAGCATTGCGAGCAGGAACGGGCGGCGGGCGGATCTCATGGCGTCTCCTCGCTGAGCGCGGTTGGGCGGCGAACCCCCGCGGCAGCCCCGCGGGGCGGCGCGCCGGTGGCTCCGGGGCGCCTCGCGACGTCTGTGCCAGCAAAGAGGTTTGATCGACTCGGAAATCACAGACAACCGGCTCGTCACGCGGCGGCAATTCCCTGCCGACATGATAACCCATTGGCCGGAAACAAGTTGGAATCGTGATGCATTCTCTCGTCGCTTACCCGGTCACGCCCCGCTCGCGCAGGTAGCCCCGCACGCGCGCCACCAGGTCCTCCACCGCGTGCAGGTCCGTCTCCAGCACCAGCTCCGGCTGCTCCGGCGCCTCGTACGGCGAGGAGATGCCGGTGAACTCGCTGATCTCGCCCATCTCCGCCTTGCGGTACAGCCCCTTCGGGTCGCGGCGGCGGCAGACCTCCAGGTCGCACTTGACGAAGAGCTCGTGGAAGGCGCCTTCGGGCATGATCGAGCGCGCGAAGGCGCGGTCGGCGCGGAACGGCGAGATGAACGTGCAGACGACCAGGTTGCCCTGCTCGTAGAACAGCTTGGCCACCTCGGCGATGCGGCGGATGTTCTCGGTGCGGTCGCGATCGCTGAAGCCCAGATCGCCGCACAGGCCGTGGCGCACGTTGTCGCCGTCCAGCAGCATGACCTGGCAGCCGTCGGCGAACAGCTCGCGCACCAGCGCCCGGGCGACGGTCGACTTGCCCGCGCCCGAGTAGCCGGTGCACCACAGCACCGCGCCGCGGTGGCCGTTGCGCTTCTCCCAGTCCGCCTGGGCGATGAGGCCGCCTTCCCACTGGATATTCTGCGAGCGGTGCGAGACGGCCCGGCCGGACCTGGCCACGTCGGCCACCGCGCGCGAGGCGCCGCGGATCATGCCGGCGGCGGCCGTGCGGTTGGTCACCGGGTCGATGAGGATGAAGCTGCCGGTGGCGCGGTTGGCCTTGTAGGGGTCGAAGAAGACGGGCCGCGCCGTGCGGATCGACACGCGTCCGATCTCGTTGAGCTCCAGGGTCGCCGCCTGTTCGCGGTGCAGCGTGTTCACGTCGATGCGGTAGTGCAGTTCGCCGACGAACGCCTTGACCTTGTTCGTGGTGTGCTTGAGCAGGTAGTGCGTGCGCGGGCTGAGCGGCTCCTGGTCCATCCAGCAGAGCGTGGCGTCGAACTCGGTCCCGACCAGCGGCAGGTTCCGCGCCCGCACCAGCCCC
>VGXH01000495.1 GCA_016873405.1 bacterium | reverse complement strand
GGGGGGCCTGGTGCTGGTCGGCGGGCAGGCGCGCGAGCGCCTGCCGGTGGACCTGCTGCCGGCGATCAACTACCCCAATCTCACGGTCATCACCAACTGGGCCGACGCGCCGGCCGACGACCTCGAGCGCCTGGTCACCCGGCCGCTCGAGGAAGTGATCACCGGCCTGGCCGGGGTGCGCCGCGTCATCTCGCGGACGCGCGAGGGAGTCTCGACCATCACCGTGCGCTACGACTGGGGCACGGGGATGGACTTCGCCAACCTGCACCTGCGGGAGGCGATCGACCGCGTCTCCTTCCGCGACGACTTCCCGGCGGGCGCCGACCGGCCGCTCATCCTGCGCTGGGACCCCTCGGCGCGGCCCATCGCCATCATGGTCCTGCGGGGCGACGAACCGCTGGCGCGCATGACCGAGTTCGCGCGCGAGGTGATCAAGCCGGCTCTCGAGCAGATCCAGGGCGTCAGCCAGGCCGAACTGGTCGGCGGCGCCGAGCGCGAGATCCTGATCAGCCCCGATTTCGCGAAGCTGCGCCTGTACGGCCTGGACATGGGCGATCTGGCCGACGCCCTGCGCGTGGCGAACATCAGCTTCCCCGGCGGGCGCATCCGCAAGGGCCCGCTGCACCTGCCCCTGCGCATCCTGGGCGAGTTCGAGAACCTCGACGACATCCGCCGCACCGAGATCCCCGCCGCCGGCGCCGGCGTCACGATCGGCGACGTGGCCGAGGTCAGCGACACGGTCAAGGAGCCCGAGGGCTTCACGCTGCACGACGGCCGCGAGGTGGTCTCGCTGCACCTCTACAAGGAGGTCGGCGAGAACACGATCCGCACGACGGAGGAGATCGACCGCGTGCTGGCGGTCCTGGCGGGGCAGTATCCGGCGTTCCGCCACGCCTTCATCTACCGCGACGCCGACTTCGTGCGGGAGAGCTTCCAAGGCCTGCAGGGTTCGCTGGTCTACGGCGCGCTGCTGGCCTTCCTGGTGCTCTACCTGTTCCTGAAGGACTGGCGCAGCCCGGTGGTCGTGGGGCTGGCCATTCCCGTGTCGGTGCTGGCCACGTTCGCCTTCCTCTACTTCGCCAAGGTCGGGCTGAACCTGATGAGCCTGGGCGGCCTGTCGCTGGCGGCCGGCATGCTCGTCGACAACTCCATCGTCGTGCTCGACAACATCAACCGGCGGCTGGGGCTGCGCACGGGCGCCCCGATCCCGGACGAATGCGCGACGGGCGCGCGCGAGGTGGCCATGCCGGTCATGGCGGCCACGCTGACCACGGTCGCCGTGTTCTTCCCCGTGATCTACGTGCCCGGCATCGCCGGCGCCTTCTTCCGGGATCAGGCGCTGACGGTCACCATCGCGCTGCTGGTCTCGATCCTGACGGCGGTGCTGCTGCAGCCGATGCTCTCGGCCCGCCTGCTGGCGACGCCGCCGGACCGGCCGCCGCGCCTGCTGCGCCCGTTCGACCGCTTCTACGAGGCGATGGCGGCGCGCTACCACGCGGCGCTCGAGCGGGTGCTCGAGCGCAAGGCGCCGTTTTTGGCCTGCCTGGCCGCGGGCGTCGCGCTCGGGGCCTGGCTGGGCCTGGGGCTGCCGCGGTCGTTCATGCCCGAGCGCACGCGCGGCGACTTCACGCTGGCCGTGGAGCTGCCGGCCGGCACGCCGCTCGAGCTGACCGAGAGCACGGCGGCGGAACTGGCGGCGTTCCTCGCGCGCCAGCCGGAAGTGGCGTCGGTGTACACGCAGGTCGGCGTCACCGAGCGGACGCTGGCCAGCCTCAAGGAATACAGCGCGGCGAACACGGCCCGGCTGCGCGTGATGCTGGAGCCCTCGCGGCACGGCCGCCGCGACCTGGAGGCCGTGCGGTCGCGCCTGGAGCCGCGCCTGCGGGCGCTGGCCGGCACGACCTGGGCCTTCGCCGAGGAGGGCGTGGGCCTGCGCGAGGTGATGGCCGGCGACGAGGCCGCGTTCACCCTCGGCGTCGTGGCCGAGGACCCGGCCGCGGCGGTGGCCGTGGCCGCCTCGCTGCTGCCGCGCCTGCGCGAGGTGCCCGGCCTGGGCAGCATCGACGTCGAGCGCGTGCTGGGCAACCCGACGGTCGAGATCGCGGTCGACCGCGAGAAGGCCCTGCGCCACGGGCTGGAGCCGGACGCGCTGGCGCGCGAACTGCGCGACCGCGTGCAGGGCACGGTGGCGACGACCTACAACGAGATCGAGCAGCGCGTCGACATCGCCGTGCGCCTGCCGCGCCAGCAGCGCCACGACCTGGATCTGGTGCTCGGCTCGCCGGTGCGGCTGCCCGACGGCAAGACGGTCCCGCTGGGGTCGTTCGTCGGCGGCAGCGAGGGCGTCCCCGTGCGCGAGATCGTGCGGCGCGACCAGCGCCGCCAG
>VGXH01000494.1 GCA_016873405.1 bacterium | reverse complement strand
CCCCACGATCGCCGTGGCCAGCGACGACCCGGTGACGCCGACGGTTCCGGTGCCGATCCGGTTGACCATCGACGACGGCACCGGTCCGCCGGCGGTGACGATCGTCGCGAACCTCGGCGCCGGCCAGTCCGAGGTGCTCACGGCGGGGTCCGTCACCGGCGCGACCGACGGCTACGACGAGGATCATGATCTGCTCGCCGCCGCGCCCGGCGGAAGCCCCGTCACGGCGTGGTTCCCGCGCGCGGAATGGCTGGTTCCGGGCGGCGACCGCTTCCGCACGGATCTGCGCGCGCCCTACGACGATTCGATCTCCTACAAGTCGTGGCGATTCGCGGTCGCGGCCGCCGAGGCCGGCCAGGTGGAGTTGACGTTCGCGCCCGACCCCGCCGACGCGTCCGAGACCGGCCGGCATCTCGTCGACCGCTCGACCGGACAGATCCACGATCTGCGGGCGAGCGCGACGTACACCTACGCGGCCGGCGCGGCGGAGGTCCGCGAGTTCACGTTGCGCCTGGGCGATGGGCTCCCGGCCCAGGATCCCGGCGACCGCGAGATCACCGCGACCTGGTCCATGGTCGGCGCCTCGTTGTCGCCGCCGGCGGGCGCGACGCTGCAGGACGTGATCCTGTCCCAGGCCCCGGTCGCCTCCTGGCTGTTCCGCTGGGAGCCGACGGCCGCCAACTACATCATCCTGCCCGGCACCAGTCCCTGCCTCCAGGGTCAGGGGATATGGCTCTACGCGCCGCAGCGATTCGCCTGGGAGATGTCCGGTTCGCCGAACACCGCGGAGATCCACGTGCCGCTCGCGCGCGGCTGGACGATGGTCGGCTACCCGCTCTGGTTCCGCGGCGACCTGTCCGGCACCGTGATCGAACACGCCGGCGTCCGCTACTCCTTCACCGATGCCGTCGCGCGCGGCCTCGTCGCCGGCATGATGTTCGACTTCGACGATCGCGGCTACTACCGGGCGACGACGGAACTCGTGCCCTGGCACGGCTACTGGGCGGCGAGCTACGCCGACGACGTCACGTTGCACTTCCACCACGAATGGATGGAAGACCCGCAGCTGCTGCCGTCACCGCGCGCGCCGTCCGTCAAGCGCCTGCCGACGGACTGGACGACGACGGTGCGGATCGACGGCGCCGGCGACGGGATCGTCCTGGGCCGCAGCGGTCGCGCCACCGACGGCTTCGACGCGGCGTGGGACCTGCCCGCGCCGCCGCCGTCGCCGTTGCCCGCGGCGTCGGCGACGATCAGCCTGCCCCGGCCGGAGTGGGCGCCGGCGATCGCGGAGTCCTTCCTGTCGGACGTGCGCGCGGCCGGCGAGCAGCCGCTCGTGTTCCCGGCGCGGGTGACGGCGGCCGCCGCGGGTGTCGTCTGCCTGAGCTGGGAGCGCGGAGAGCTGCCGGACGGCGTCGATCTGGAGATCCGCAGCGGTGGACGCACCCTCGTGGCGTCGATGCGCGCCGTCGGCAGCGTGGAGGTGGCGGTGGGCGAGACGCCGCTGGATCTGCAATTCGCCACCACCAACGGACTGCCCGAAGCGGCGTGGCTCATCGAGGGCCTGCGGCTGCGCAATCAGCCGAACCCCTTCAACCCGAGCACGGATTTCCGGTTCAATCTCGCGGCCGGCGGCGACACGCGTCTGCTGATCTACGATGCGCGCGGCACCCTGGTGCAGGAGATCGAGGCCGGCCAGTTGCCGGCGGGCCCGGCGCAGCTGACCTGGAACGGCGTCGATCGCCGCGGCCAGGTCGTTGCCAGCGGCGTCTATCTGTACCGCCTGATCCAGGACGGCCGACAGCTGGGCGGGACCCGGAAGATGGTGCTTCTCAAATGAACGGAGACAAGAAGATGCGGACTTCGCCACTCATGACGGCTCTCGTGCTGCTGCTGATCGGGGGCGCGGCCCTGGCCGAAGAGCACACGTTCGTGCTCGAGGCGAGCATTCCCTGCTGCTCGTCCGGCGAGCACCTCTTCGGCTGGCTCGACGGCAGCAGCGCCGGCATCGATCCGGCGGATGTTCCGGAGCCGCCGGCGCCGCCGGCCGACCACATCATCGCGGCGTTTCGCATGCCCGGCGTGGCCGAGCCGGAGCTGTGGCAGCGCGACCTGAGGGCGACGGCCGACTTCACCGGCGACGGGCGGGAAAGCTGGGAGGTGGCGATCTCGACCAACGAGGCGCCGGCGACCTGCACGGTAACCGTCACGCCGGCGGTCGGCGCCGCCACGGGGCTCCGCATGATCTTCGCCGGAGCCTATGAGGACACGCTGGCGATCCCGGCGAGCATCAGCTTCGCTCTCGACGGCGAGGCGCAGCTGTTCATCGAAGTGGTCACCGAAGCCGTCGCCGTCGAGTCGGTGAGCTGGGGCGGCTTGAAGAGCCTGTTCGA
>VGXH01000493.1 GCA_016873405.1 bacterium | reverse complement strand
GGCTGGCCGGGCGCGACGTCGAATGGCGCCCGGTAGACCTGCTGGACCCCGGCGACTGCCGCGGCCTGGTCCAGGGCGCGCAGGCGGTGGTTCATTGCGCGGGCGTGGTCACCGCCGCCGACGAAGCCGCCTACCACCGCGGCAACGTCGAGACGACGGCGGCGCTCCTGAAGGCCGCCGCGTTCCTGCTGCCGACCGAGGGCTGCTTCGTGCTGGTTTCCAGCCTGGCCGCGCACGGCCCCGCCGGCCCGGAACGTCCCGCGGTGGAGTCGAACCCCTGCCGTCCCATCCCCTTTGGCCCTTCCGCACCGCCGCGGTGCGCCCGCCCGCGCTGTGCGGCCCGCGCGACCGCGGCTTCCTCCCGCTGGTCCGGCTGGCCTGCCGCGGCTGGACCGCGCGTCTGGGCCGGCGCCTGCGCGGGATGTCGCTGGTGGACGGGCGCGACGCCGCCGCCGCCGTGGTCGCCGTCACGCGCACGCCCACCGCCCGCGGCGCCTTCTTCGTGGACGACGGGCGGCGCGGTTACGACTGGGAGGCGCTGCGCGCGGCCCTGGCCGCCGCCGCCGGCCGCCCGGTGCGGTCGCTGACCGTGCCGCTGGGCGTGCTGCGGGCGGCCGGCCGGCTGACCGGCGGCTGGAAACCCGGACGTCCCTCGGTGCTGGGCCCTGATCGTCTGGCCGACCTGTCGGCCGAGGGCTGGGTCTGCGACGGCAGCCGCCTGGTCGCCGCGACCGGTTTCCGCGCCACGCGCGACGCGGCGGCGAGCCTCGGCGACGCCCTGCGGTTCTACCGGCAGGCTGGGTGGCTGTGACGCTCCGGCGGCACCTCGTGCAGCTGTCGTTGCGCCGCATGAACTACGACCGCCTGACCGTGGTCTACCTGCTGCTGAGCGCGTTCTACCCGGTGCTCAAGCCCTCCGTCTTCCCGCAGCCGTGGGCCAACGCCGCGCTGCACGGCGGGCTGGCGCTGTTCGTGTGGTTCGTGCCGCCGCTCCTGCGGGGCTCGCGCCACATCGCGCTGCGCCTGCTGGGCGAGATCTACCTGCCCCTGATCTTCCCTCTGTTCTACGCCGAGATGGAATACCTGGGGGTCATCTACTTCCCGTTCGAGAACAGCCTCGACCCCGCGCTCATCCGCCTGGAGCAGTGGCTCTTCGGCTTCCAGCCGAGCCTCGAGTGGTCGCGGGCCTGGCCGTGGCCCTGGTTCCACGAGCTGATGGAGTTCGCCTACTTCACCTACTACTTCCTCGCGGCGGCCTACGTCTGGCTGCTGATGCGGGCGCCGGGGCTGGCGCCGGAGCCGCGCTGGGACGCGCTGCGGGACTTCGTGCGCGACCTGAGCGTGACGATGCTCATCTGCTACACGTTCTACACGCTGTTCCCGGCCTGGGGCCCCAAGTACTTCCGGCTGGGCCACATCGAGGTCGGCGGCGGGCCGTTCACCGCGATCATGCGGCACATCCACGAGAACGGCGCCATCCTCGGCGCGGCCTTCCCCTCCAGCCATGTCGCCGCCTCGCTGGTGCCCTGGTGGCACACGTGGATCAGGTTCCCGCGGCACCGCTGGTGGATGACCACGCTGTTCGTGCTGCTGTGCATGTCGACGGTCTACAACCGCTACCACTACGTGGTGGACGTGATCGCCGGGCTGCTGCTGGGCGCGCTGGTGATGTACGGCGGCGCCCGCCTGGGCGACACCGCGCGCGACCGCCTGCGCCGCTGGCACCGCTGAGCAGCGCGGCCCCCGCGGGCGCGGCGCGAGCACGACGTTGCGCGGTCCCCGCCGCGACGGGCGCCGCCCCGCATCGTCGCGACGGCATCATGCCAAGGCCCCCGTCGCGCGGCGACGGAGGCCAGCCTGTCGGCATCATCTGCTCACCATCGCCGGCTCACGGCCGGCGCCCGGCTCAGCCTCAGGAGAAGCCGCCGCTCCCGCAGCCGCCCGCCCCGCAGCCGCCACCGCCTCCGCCACCGCCTCCGTCGCCACCGCTGGTGGCGAACGTCGACAGCCCGCGCCTGACTTCGGCCGCGCCGCAGGCCGGGCACACCAGATCGCCGGCGGCCAGTTCGGCCAGGCTCAGCAACTCCTCGAAGACCTTCCCGCACTTGCTGCAGGTGAACTCGAACAACGGCATGTCTGCTCCTTGCGGCGCCGGCACCCGGGCCGCGGCGACCTAGTGTCCTGAGTCGGAAATACGTTGCCATTTCGGCGAGTCATCCCGGCGTCCGGCAAGGCGCGACGACGAGAGCGTAGCCCACCTACGCCGAGGAGGAGCAACGCGGCCGGACGTCGGGAGGGCCGCCGAAATGGCAACGTATTTCCGACTCAGGACACTAGCTGCGGTCGGTGTCGGCCGGCGGTGTGCCCGCGGCCGGATTCCGTCCTGCCGAAAAAA
>VGXH01000492.1 GCA_016873405.1 bacterium | reverse complement strand
GGGGTCACAGTGACGGTAAAGGGCGCGAGCGGTCCGGCCGGCATGACCAGGTTCGTCGTGAGCGCGCAGGAGCTGGCGCTCAGCGCCTGGTAGGCCCCCCAGTCGATGCCGGATTGCGCGGCGGCATAGGCCTGGGAACCCAGCACGTCGAGGCCGGAGGACTGCTGCTGCACGCTGAAGATGCGCGCGGCGAAGCCGGCCAGGGCGGCCAGGATGACGATGAGGAAGATCGCCGTCACGATCGAAATGCCTCGCTGTCGATGGGGCAAGTGTCTCCCCATGGCGCCCACCTTGCCATGAAATCGGTCACGCCCTTTTCCCCGGGCGGGCCGCCGGTCGGAGAATCGCTGCGGCTGTCGGCTCATGGCGAATTCGCCACGTGGGCCTGGGCGTGCAAGGTCGCGCTTTCGGCAATGTTGTTGGGGTCGGTGCGCGTCAGCGTCAGTTCGATGCTGACCAGTCCGTTGCGGGCGCCGGCGCCGGCGGTGTAGGTGATAGTGCAGGCCGTCACCCCGTTCGCCAGCAGCGCCGGCGTGCCTGCCGGGGGGGGGTCGGCTGCGCGGCGGCAATGGCATACCCACCGAAGCGCTGCAGGGTGCCTGCGGTCGGGTCGCAGGCAAAGGTCACCGGCCCGCTGACGACATGGAAGCGCTTGCTCGGCGACTCGAAGGGGAACGGGGAGGCGGTGCTTGCAAACGACACGTTGCCCACCGTCCCTGCCGCCCCCGAGTAGGCGCGCCGGTTGGCGCCGGCATAGGCGTCGGCGCCGGCGACGCCCAGGTTATAGACGACGATCTGGTCGCCCGCCGCGACGGCCACGCCGGGACCGAGCACGTCGAAGCTGCTGTCCGCAGCCGAGGTGAAATCGAGGATGTCGCCCGCCCCCAGATTGTCCGGATCGGAGCGGTAGCGTCCGCCGGAACGCACGGCGAGGAACTCGAGGTAGGTCACGCCGGCCGCCGTGCTCACCCGCACGCTGTTCGGCAGCGCCCCCTGCACCTCCCGCGCGATGCGCCGCACGGCAAGGTCGGCGGCATCGGTCAGATCGGCGCGGCGCGAGACGCCGAAGTAGCCCTGCAGAGGCACCTGGATGAAGAGCGCGACGATGCCGGCGAGGATGGCGGTGATCGTGATGGCGACGATCATCTCGACAAGGGTGAAGCCGGCCTGCCCGCGGCGGTCAGAGGTTCGGCGCATAGCGGGTGCGGACTGCGGAAAGCTGGATCACCTCGGCCGTGGGGCCGGTGACCGTCACGATGACGAGCAGGGCATCCGTCGCCGGAATGCCGTTGAAGGCCGCAGCCGTCACCGTCACCTGCGCACGGTAGCCGGCCAGCGCGGCAATGCAGGCCCCGGAAATGTCGCAGATGCCCGCCGGCACGGCCGTGGCGGTGTCGAACCCGTGATAATCATTCACGTTGTCGAAAGGGAAAGTGGCCGAATAGCGGGTCTCGCCCTGTGCCCCCTCGGGGCCGATGCCCTCGGCCACGGTGCATCCCGCGGCACTCGTCGCTGTGTAAACATTCGGATCGTCCGGATCGCAGAAGGTGAAGGGCATCAGACGCACTTCCTCCAGCAGCGACTCGGCGATGGCGAGCGCCTGCTTGCGCACCAGCGGGTCGGCGGAGGAGCGCGTGGTGGTCATGAAGACGGTGAGGACGCCGACCACCGCGACGCCGACGACGACCATGAACATGATGGTCTCGATCAGCGTGGCGCCGCGCTGTCGCGGGGAGGCGATCATTGGACGTAGCCCGTCTGGCCCCAGATGGTGACGGTGCGCGTGTCCGCCCCGCTCAGCGTGAGGGTCTGGTTGCCGAGCGCATTTCCCGCGTTGTCCACCGGTTGCCCGAGGCCGTTGAAGCGGAACGAGGCGTTGGGAAAGGTCATGGACAAAGTCAGTCCCGCCGGCACGGCGATGGCGTAGGGCGTCGACGAACCCGGATCATTGACGGTGGCCGAGCAGGCTGCGCCGGAGGTGGTCGAGGGATTCAGGCTGAGGGCGACGCTCGAGGCGGTGAGCGCCACGCACACCTCGCGCCGCTCGGCGATGGCGACGCGCTGCGCATAGCGCAGCGTGGCCAGCACTTCGTCGTAGAAGCCGCGCTCCTCGAAGGCGGAACGGGTGAAGAAGCGCGGCGCGGCGACCGCGGCCAGGATGGCCACCACCACGAGGATGGTGATCAGTTCGACGAGGGTGAAGCCGGCCGCCCGGCGTATCGGCATGCGCGCCATGGGCGAAGCGTTGCGGTCCATGGCCGGCTCATTCGCTCCGCGCAGCCGCCTGGACCGGGGACAGCAGGTCCTGCACCTTGCGTCCCGCCCGTGCGGCCAACCCTGGATTCTGCAGCCACATCTGGACGAAGAATTCCCGCATCTGCTCGGACTGGGCCAGCCGGGCCAGCATGAGCTCTTCCCCC
>VGXH01000491.1 GCA_016873405.1 bacterium | reverse complement strand
CCCCCTGCCGCGCGAGAAGCTGCTGCCGGCCGTCGGCGCCGAGCCCGGCCTGTGGGTGGCGGTCGCGCGCAACAACGCGACCGTGCTGACCAAGCTGCAGCCCCTGCTCGACTGGCGCCGGCGCCAAGGCTACACCGTCGAGGTCGTCAACGCCGACGCCGTCGGCAACACGACCTCCGGCATCAAGGCCGCGTTGCAGGCCATCTACGACGACCCGGCGCGCCCGCCGCTCGAGCACGTGGTGATGGTGGGCGACGGCGGCGGTTCCACCGGCGTGGCCACTTGGCGCGAGACGCTGTCCGGCTACAACGGCGAGGGCGACCACTACTACTCGATGCTCGAAGGCGACGACATCCTGGCCGACGTGCACGTGGGACGCCTGTCGTTCTCGGCTTTGGCGCTCACGCAACTGGACGTCATCGTGAACAAGATCGTGGGCTACGAGTCGAACCCGCCCATGGACAACACGGCCTGGTATGGTCGCGCCAGCCTGATGGGCGACCCCGGCACTTCCGGCATCACCACCATCTGGGTCAACCAGTGGCTCAAGACGAAGCTCCAGCAGTTGGGCTGGACGCACATCGACACCACGTGGTCCGGCAACTTCGCCACGCAGATGGTCGCGACCCTCAATCCAGGCGCCAGCGTCTTCACCTATCGCGGCTACCTGGGCATGAGCGGCATCGGCACCGGTCACATCAACTCGCTGACCAATGGCGGGCGGCTGCCGGTGGCGCTGCTGCCCACCTGCGGGACGGGCTCGTTCTTGAGCGACAGCGAGGCCCGCTGCGAGTCGTGGCTGCGCGCCGCCAACGGCGGCGGCATCGCCGCGGTCGGCACCGCGACGATCGGCACGCACACGCGGTACAACAACGCCTTCTTCCTGAACATGTGGGACGGCCTGCTCGAGGGGGCCGACGACCGCATCGGCGCCGGTCACACGGTCGGCAAGCTGGGCCTCTACAAGAACTACTACCTGGGCGAGCCCGACGAGGCGGAGATCTGGGCCGTGTGGAACAGCCTGATGGGCGATCCGGCCACCGTCATGTGGAAGGGCGTGCCGCAGCCGCTGATGGTGACGGCCCCGGCCACGCTGCCGCTGGGCGCCAACTCTTTCGCGGTGACGGTCCTGTCCGGGGCCGCGCCGGTGCCGGGCCTGCTCGTCTGCGCGCTGGACGCCGGCGGCGCCCGCCTGCGCGGCGTGACCGACGCGCAGGGGCAGGTCACGCTGGCCGGCGCGCCGCCGGCGGCGGGCACGCTGAAGCTGACCGTGTGGGGTCCCGGCTTCCTGCCGTACCTGGGCAACATCCCCGTCGGCGCGCAGGCCACGTTCTGCGGCTTGACGGCGCTGCAGGTGATCGACGACGGCTCGCAGGGCAGCGCCGGCAACGGCGACGGCCGGCCCGGCCCGGGCGAGACGCTGGCGCTGGTGCCCACCCTGACCAACCGGGGCTCCGTCGGCGCCGTCGGCGTCGGTTCGGTCCTCTCGGGCGGCGGGACGCTGGCCACCGTGCTGGCGGGCGCGCAGACGTACGGCAACATCGGTCCCGGCCTCGCGGTGACCGCGAACGCGCCGGCGCTGGTCGCGATCGCGCCGGACGCCGGGGACGGCGCCGTGATCCAGTTGGCGCTGGTGGCCGGCGACGGCGTGCAGACCTGGCCCGCGGTGGTCACGCTCAACGTCGCGGCGCCCCGTCTGTCAGTGACCGGCTTTGCCTTCGGCGGCCCCGGCGCCAGCTGCGACCCGGGCGAGGCGGGCAGCCTCGTCGTCACCGTGGCCAACGGCGGCGCGGTCGCGTCCGGGCCGCTCACGGCCGAACTGTCGACGACCAGCCCCTGGCTGGCGGTGACCGACGCCAGCGGCGCCTACGCCGGCATCGCGGCCGGCGGCAGCGCCGCCAACGCGGGCGCCGCCTTCGCCGTCTACGCCGCGTCCGACTGCTTCACGGGTCATCTGGCGCCCTGCACGCTGACGCTGCGCGCCGACGGCGTGGTGGTGGCCACGCTCGAGTTCGCGCTGCCGGTGGGAACGCTGGCTTCGACCTCGCCGTCGGGTCCGGATGCCTACGGATACTACGCCTTCGACGACACCGACACGGCCAGCGGCCAGGCGCCCGTCTACCAGTGGGTGGAACTGGCGCCCTACCTGGGCGGCAGCGGCACGAGCGTGGGCCTGACCGACTACGGCTGGGAGCAGGACGACACGCGGACCGTGCCGCTGCCGTTCGCCTTCAGCTTCTACGGCAAGGAGCAGAACGAGCTTTCGATCTGCTCGAACGGCTGGGCCGCGTTCGGATCGTGCGCGCTGGTCAGCTACCACAACGCCGGTCTGCCGGGAGCCGGCGGCACGCCGCGGGCGCTGCTGGCGCCGTTCTGGGACAACCTGGCCCAGTCCGGCAACAACCTGGTCTACCACTGGCACGGGG
>VGXH01000490.1 GCA_016873405.1 bacterium | reverse complement strand
GGGGCCGGGACCGGCTTTGGCGCCAGGGCCCTTTCATCTGCATCCGGGCAGGGGGAGGCGGTTGCCGTTGGCGGCAACTCGCTCCCGATCGGGTGCCACGGCGCGCCGGGCATCATCGAAGCCCGGCGCCGAGGACGCCCCCCGGCCACGGTTGTGGGACTCCCGCAGGCACGGCCCGGCGGCGGCGGAGGATTCCTCCCGCCGTCTTCGCGCCGCTCCCGCGTCGGTCCCGCGCCGGGACTACCGGCGCAGCATCGCCAGCGCGTCCGACGCGCGCAGGCGCCGCCGCCACGAGGCGCAGCCGTCGGCGCCGGCCCTGCCCCGCGCGGCCTCCAGCTCGTAGAGGCCGTTCGCCAGGTTCCTGAGCGTCGCGAGCGCGTGCGCGGCGGAACGGTGCGCGACGCGGCAGCGGTCCTCGCCGAAGGTCACGTCGCGGCGGTGGTGCGTGCCGTTCTCGATCGCCGACCAGTGCCCGCGGATGATCGCGAGCAGCGCCTCGTCGGAGGTCTCGTCGTACGCGAGGCTCGTGACGTAGTACTCGACCTCGTCGGACGGCTCCATCCGGTTGGACCCGGCGGCCCGGCGCTCGCGGCGGACCTTGATCAGTTGCCAGCAGCCGCACAGGCCCGACTCTTCCGGCGTCGTGGCGACGCGCGCGATGCGGCGGCGTTCGAGCCGCCAATGGTCCTTCTCCCAGGACGCGGCCTCGTCAGGGGGGGAAGGCCTGCTTTTCCAGCAGGCGCTCTGCGCGGTCCAGTATCCCGTTCTGGTTGCCTTTCAGGCCGAACACGTAGTCCCACGGCCGCTCCCGCGTGACGACGCGCGCGCTCTCCTGCTGGCAGTGCATCGCGTCGGCCGTCACCACGGCGTGGCCGAGATCCGGCAACGCGCGGACCAGCTCGGGGAAGGCCGGGATCTCGTTGCTCTTCTCCGCGATGGCGACCTGCCCGAGCGTCTGGCGCAGCCGGTGCGTGACGGCGGAGAGCAGCTGCAGCGGCTTCCCGTCGGTCCGGCCGCTGCCGCGCAACACCTTCCCGTCGACGGCGACGCGCTCGACGTCCGAGGGGTCCTGGTCGCGCAGCCACCCGCCGACGACGGCATCGAAGGCGGCCGTGTCGACGCGCGAGAGCGCCCGGTAGAAGGTGGAGTCGCTGGGCGCGGCGAAGCGCCCGTCGCGGCTCCGGCGCGCCCCGAGTGCGCGCAGCTGCCGCTGCGTGAACGCCGCGCAGGTGTCGGCGATCGACTGGTAGCCGCCGGCGCCCATCAGCACGGCCGCCGCCGCGCACGAGAGCGCGAAGCCCTGCGTGTGGCGCAGCCCGTGCCCGCGCCGGCCGTCGCGCAGCGCCGTGAAGCGATCGAGCAGCGAGCCCAGCGCGGCCGCGCGGAAGGGGCAGGGGCCGGACAGGTCCTCCTCGTGCCCCCGCAGTTCCGCCGGCAGGCGCGGGCGGCGCAGCAGCGCCCGCGCGCCCGGCCGCAATTCCTTCAGGTAGAGTTGCTTCGCCCGGCCGTGTTCCTCGTAGAAGTCGCGCGCCGAGCGCCCGAACCCGGCGGTCGCGCCGAGCGCCTCGAAGCCGCAAGCGCGGTAGCAGGTGCCCCGGTACAGCGACTCGTCGACGAACGTCTCGACCGCCAGCAGCGGGTCGCCCCAGCGCTCCTCCCAGTCCGCGGACAGCCTCCGCAGGGCCAGGCCCAGCGCGTGCGAGGCGAGGTTCGGTAGCTTCCCGCGATCCGGCAGCACGAGGAAGCGCACGTTCGAGGCCACCAGCCCGAGCCGCCGCGCGCGCTGCCGCGGCGTCCAGCCGATCCAGCGCTCGCGGCATTTCAGGTGCAGCGCCGCCGGGCCGAAGTCGCACAGCGCGACCCATTCGCCGTCGAGCTCGGCGACGTAGCGCAGCTTGCGCCCCGGGGCGCGCTCGGCCCCCAGGTAGTGGTGACGTTCCAACAGTTCGTCGTGCCGGGCGCGCTCCTCCTCGCGCAGCAGCCGCACGGCAACGCGCCGGAGGACCTCTCGTTCGGGGACGGATGGCTTGCTTTTCATGCCCAAGTTGTAGCAGAACGGCCGTTCCGAGTCCAGTCGTTTGTCACGACCTCACGACCTGCATCAAGATGGAGGATGCAGATGAAAGAGCCCTGCAATCGGGGGTCCACGCCCACACATTCCGCTTTCACGAAACCTCGGCGGCGCGTATGCTCTCCCCCCGGCATGAGCGGATTGCAGACAGCAGAGACATGCGTGATGCTGGCACCGTTGCGCGGCGTCACGGTGCGGGCGTTCCGCGAAGTCTGGGCGCGCCACTTCACGGGACTGAACGAGGCCGTCTCGCCCTTCATTCCGCTGGTGGCGGGAAACCGGATCAAGCCGGGGCTGCTGGCGGACGTCGACCCCGCACAGCCCCAGGGCGTACCGGTGATTCCGCAGGCGATCGGCCGCGACCCCGCGCAAAAA
>VGXH01000489.1 GCA_016873405.1 bacterium | reverse complement strand
AAAACGCTGGGGATGAGCCAGCACAACAGCTGCTACATCATCAACGACCCCGCCTGGCGGCGGCCGCAGTGGTTCGTCTTCTGGCACGAGCTGGGGCACAACTTCACGACCACCTGCAACGCCTTCAACATGTACCTGTGGACGCCGTCGGGGAACCACAACACGACCTATTCGGAAGGCCTGGCCTCGCTGGCGGCGATGTACGCCTGGAAGAGCGTCATGAGCAGCCCCGGCGCTCTGGGCCCCGTGGCGCTGGCCGACATCGACAACAACTTCCACGACAACCAGGGCGCCTGGAGCGACGCGCTGGCGCGGTACCGCGCCGGCGGCCGCGACTACGCCACCATCGATCCCGACGTCCTGGACGGGATCCTGCTGGAGCTGTGGGACGTTTACGGCAGCAAGTGCTGGTACGACCTGTTCAGCACCTTCCTGCCGACGGCCCCGCCGCTGCCCGTGCCGATCGGGACGATCGAGCGTCAGGCGACCTGGTTCGTGGCGGCCATGTGCGCCTCGACGGGGCTGGACCTGCGCGGCTGGTTCGCCGCCGAGTACGGCTTCCCGATCGACGAAGCTTCGTGGGACGAGATCTACGCCCTCGTGGCGGGGCGCGTCGCGGCGCGGGACTTCGCCGCCGTGGGCGTGCGCGACCTGCCGGGCGTCGATGCCGGCGCTCGCCTGTGGCCGCTGGCGCCCAATCCCTTCAACCCGCGCACGACCGTGGGCCTGACGCTCGCGCGATCCGGGCGCGCCGAGCTTGCCGTCTACGACCTGCGCGGGCGGCGCGTGCGGCAGTTGCTGGACGCGCAGCTGGCCGCGGGCCCGCACGCGGACCTGGTGACCTGGGACGGGTTGGATGACGGCGGGCTCGCCCTGCCGAGCGGCGCCTACGTCCTGCGGCTGGCGGTCGATGGCCGCTCGGCGGGCGCGCGCAAGGTGACGCTGCTGCGGTAGGCGGCGGGAAGGGACTCGCCCGGGAGACGTTCTGCTCCCGCTGCCGCAAGACCGGCGGGCCCTGGCCGGGCGGGCGCGGGCGCGCCGGCGACAACGCCGCTCTTCCGTGCTACGCTGCGCACTCGCGACGGCCGACGGCCGACGGCCGACGGCCGACCGCCGACCGCCGGCCGCCGTCGCCCCCGCCACCGCCGACCCCGGAGAACCGCCGATGGCTCCTCGCCCTCCCGCGCCCGCCGCCGCGCCCGGCGCGCCCCTGCGGCAGATCGGCCTGTACGCCGCGATCTGCATCACCGTCGGCAACATCATCGGCTCGGGGATCTTCCGCAGCCCGCACACGGTCGGACAGCACCTCGACTCGCTGCCGCTGGTGCTGCTGGCCTGGGTGCTGGGAGGCGCGCTGTCGCTCTGCGGCTCGCTGGTTCTGGCCGAACTGGCGGTGGCGCGCCCGCGCACCGGCGGCCTCTACGTGTTCATCCGCGAGGGCTTCGGCGACGCCTGGGGTTTCGTCTTCGGCTGGGCCAACCTGTGGGTCATCAAGCCGACCCTGATCGCCTCGGTGATCAGCGTGTTTGCGCTCTACTTCTGCCAGGCGACGGGCCTGCCGGACGCCGCGAAGCTGCCGACGGGCGTCGCGGCCATCCTGCTGCTGACGTTCGTCAACTGGCTGGGCGTGCGCGAGGGGGTGCGCACGCAGACGCTGTTCACGACGCTCAAGGTGGTCGGCATCGCCGCGCTGTGCGTGTGCGCGTTCACGCTGCCGGCGGCAGGCCCGGGCCCGGAGGCGCAGCGCGCCGTGGCCGACGCCGGCGCCGCGACCGGGCATCCGTCCCTGCTGCTGGGCCTGGTGCTGGCGATGATCCCCATCCTCTTCGCCTACGACGGCTGGACCGACTCGACCTACGTGGGCGGCGAGATCAAGGACCCGCGCCGCGCGCTGCCCATCGGCATCCTGGGCGGCACGGTGCTGGTCATCGGCGTCTACGTGCTGACCAACCTGGCCTACTACGCCGTGCTCTCGCCGGCCGAGGTGGCGGCGATCCCGGCCGTGGGCTCCGAGACGATCGGGCGCCTGTTGGGCGACTGGGGCCGCCGCGCGCTGGCGGTCCTGGTGGCCGTCTCCACGTTCGGCACCGCCAACGGGTCGGTGCTGACCGGCCCGCGCGTGACGCAGGCGATGGCCGCTGACGGCCTGCTGTGGCGGCCGCTCGCGGCGCTGGACCCGCGGCGCGCCACGCCGGCGCTGGCGCTGTGGGTGCAGGCGGCGCTCTCGTGCCTGTGGCTGTGGGCCGCGGGCAGCTTCGAGGACGTCTCGGGCTGGTTCGTCACCACGTCGTGGCTGTTCTACGCGCTGACCACCGCGGCGCTGTTCCGCCAGCGTGCGCGTGAGCGACGCGAGGGTCACCGGCTCTCGGACTACCGCACCTGGCTGTACCCGGCCACGCCGCTGCTGTTCATCCTGGTGACCGTGGCGTTGATCGCCAGCGACCTTTT
>VGXH01000488.1 GCA_016873405.1 bacterium | reverse complement strand
CGAGTTCCTCCGGCGGGTCAGCGCCATGCCGGATGCCAGTTTCACGACGGCCGCCGGCATCCGCGCCGGCTGGACACCCCCCGCGCACTCGGACCGCGAGCCGCGGGACCGCGCCCCCCTCAAGATCACCACCTCGGCTCTCCGCAAGTTGCGCGATCAGGTGCGCACGATCACTGTCGGCGGCATCTGAACCAGGGAGCCCGCTGGCGTGACCGGGCGGCGGCCGGATGACAGGCCCTGGCAGCGCGAAGAAACCGGAAAGGTCGCCGTCATGAGCCTCAAGCCGGTCCTCAAGGGCCTCGCGACCTGGGTTCCCGGACTTTACAAGGCGCGCAGCAGATTACTGGCGTCCACAGGCGGCTCGGGATCGGCGCGCTACTGCTATTCGGTGTGGCTGAGGCATCTGGTGCACATGCGCGACGCAGGCTTGCCGACGCGACCGACGGTCGTCGCCGAGCTGGGGCCTGGCGATTCGCTGGGCACGGGGCTTGCCGCGCTGTTGACCGGCGCCGAGCGCTACTGTGGCCTGGATGTCATCCGCTACGCGAATCGGGAGCACAACCTGGCGGTCCTCGACGGACTCGTTGGGCTTCTGCGCGCGCGAGCCGACATTCCGGGCCCGGAGGAATTTCCCCAGGTGCTGCCGACGCTCGCTGACTTTCGCTTTCCCCGCGACATCCTGCCCGATGACCTGCTCACGCGGACGCTTGCCGATGACCGCCTCGATCGCGTGCGGCGATCCATCGTGGACGCGGAGGCGCCAGGGTCGATGATCGGCTACTTCGTGCCGTGGCTGTCGCGCGAGGTCGCGCAGTCGGGCACGGTCGACCTGGTCTTCTCGCAGGCTGTCCTGCAGTGCGTCGAGGATCTCGAGACGACCTACGGGACCCTGCAGGCCTGGCTCCGGCCCGGCGGCGTCATGTCGCACCAGATGAGCTTCGAGTGCTTCGGGACCGCGGACCAGTGGAACGGCCACTGGACGCGGTCCGACCTCGCCTGGCGGCTGATCAAGGGTCGCCGCCCGTTCCTGATCAACCGCCAGCCGTGGTCGGGCCACGAGCGCGAATTGCGGGCCGCCGGGTTCGAGATCGTCTTCACGCAGAAGGCGCGGCGGCCATCGAGCCTGAGTCGGCAGGAGCTTGCCCCGAGATTCCGCAACCTGCCGGACGAAGATCTCGGGACGAGTGGCGCCTTCGTGCTGGCGGTCAAGCGGCCGGATTGACGCGCGCCGGATCCCCCGCTCTTGCGAAGCGCTCGGGGCGCAGTCCCCGGGGCCACCGGGTCACGCGCCGAGTTCACCGTGCAGGCGCTCGGCACGCTGCCCGACGGCCCGCGCGATGCGCTCGAGCGTCTGGGCGCCGCCGTATTCGCTGCCGAGCGGCCCGACCAGGCCTTCGGCGCGGGCCGTGACCTGAGCGCACAGTTCCCCCGCGACCGAACGCAGGTATCCCGGATTGACCTCGATCTCGTGCGCCAGCCGTTCCCAGTGACGCCGGCGCAGGTGACGCCAGCGGTACTCGCCCCCGATCTTCTGGGCGTGCCGGTCGGACAGCTGCCTGTAGGCCGCCGTGCAGACCAGGTCGTAGAACGGGGCCAGGCGAGGCCGCGGCGCGTCGGGATCGTCGTGCACCAGGGACAGATTCTTCGCGTGCGCGTCGGCGTTGCCGATGAGCACGTTGAACAGGACCCATCTGAGCAGGCTGCGCTTGTCCGGAAGCGGCGCGCGGCTGCCGGCGGCGACAACGGCGAAGAGCCGCGCCAGCGCCGGACCGCCCTCGTTCTCGTACTTGAGGTGCGGCGGCAGGCCTTGCGCCTGGCAGAAGTCCTCCTGGTGCAGCCGTGTCACCGTGCCGCCGGGATCCCGCCGGCGGTCGTACCGCTCGACGACCAGGATCGGGGTCTTCGTGGCCGCCAGACGGGCCGCCGGCACCGGCAGCCCGACCTCCCGGGCCAGCGTCAGGCAGAAGAACTCGTTCTGGACCAGATCGGGGAAGTCGTCGCCGCCGACCTTCAGCAGGTGCGTGCTCGCGGCGGCCCCGCGCGGCAGCGAGAGGACATTGCCCTCGAGGTGCACCGGCAGCTTGTCCTGCGCACCGGCCAGCGACAACCGCAGTTCCCGGTCCTGCAGGACCAGCGCCAGCAAAGACGGCCGCGGCGTCGCCACGATCCGGGCTTCCAGTTCCCGCCACGGCAAGGGCGCCAGCTCGGCCGGGCCGGCGTCCGCCACGGGGTCCGGCACCAGCCGCAGGGCGCCGGCGCAATCGCCGCCCAGGCCACTGAGCAGCGCGAAGTCGTTCTGTTCCGAGACGCCGAGCTTACGCGCCACATGCGCGCGGACTTCGCCTTCGGGCAGCAGGTTGGCGAACCACGCACCGGCGGTCTCGCCCGCGAGCGGCTCTTCCCGGAGCGGCAGCGACATCGAAATGGGGCGGGCCCGCGGAGACGCCAGCCA
>VGXH01000487.1 GCA_016873405.1 bacterium | reverse complement strand
GCCGGCCGGGTAGCGCGAGGTGCCGACCGTGTCGGGCCTGGCGGCGCCGACCTGCGCGGTGACGTCGGCGCCCCAGTGCCCGCTGCGAATCATGTCCAGACTGTAGTCCAGGTGGGACGCGTGGTCGTAGTCGACGCGCCCCTCGGCATCGACCACGGCGCCGGGATCGGCGCCGGCGAAGCGGGTCCGCAACGCCACGGCGACGGCGTCGGCGGCGTCGCGCGCGCGGGCCAGTTCGCCGCAGCGGTAGAGCAGGCTGACGCAGTCCTGACGATGGTCGCGAATCAGTTCGCGCTCGGCCACGTAGCCGTCCGGCGCCGGCCCGAACACGTAGCGGATGCCGTCGGCGGCCAGGAACCGGCGCGCCCACAGGCCCACGCGCGCGGCCGTCGGCAGCTCCTGCTCGGCCCGCAGCAGGCTGTCCTCGGCCGCCCGGGACAGCAGGCGATCCGCGCCCGCGGCCCGGGCCTGCGCGCGCGCCAGCGCCTCCTGCCCCGGGGCGGCGCAGCCGGCGGTCGCCGCCAGGAGCAGCGCCGCCGGCAATCCCAGCGCCGCCGCCGCGACGCGCGCCCGGCGCGCCCGCTCCGGCCGCTGTCGGTGAACCCTGGTCATGCCGCCGCTCCCGTTCCGGGGACGTCCGGTCCCCTTCCGTACCCGGCCCCGTCGGCCACGGGACCGCCCGGGGTCCGCCGCGGTCGGGACCACGCCCCGCACGGCGCTTGCCGTCGCGCCCGGGAAGGAGGATAATCGGCCGGTCACCCGGCGCTCCACCGGAATCCTCGAGAGGTCGCCATGGATCCCACACGCCTGCGCGGCGGCGCCGGCCTTGCGCTGGGCGCGCTGGGCGGCTGGCTGCTGCACCGGTGGGCCGCCTGCCGCGGCGGCGGCTGAGGCATCACCGGCAGCCCCTGGCTGATGTGCGCGCTGGGCGCCTACCTGGGGTGGTCGCTGCTTTCCGGGGGAAAGAAGAGCAAACGGGACGATGGCGGACGGGACGAGGCCGGCCACTGACCCAGCATCGCACACTGCGAGGTCGAGATGAAGAACACATACCTGTGTCCGCATTGCGGGACAGTGCTGAATCCCAGCGTGAAGATCCTCCTGGTGGCCCGCCACCACGACCGGCGGGGGATGATCCTGCTGAGTCCGCAGCCCGGCAATTTCAAGTACATCTGCGACCGCAGCCTGGAGGAAGGGCTGGAACCGGGCCATCTGGTCGCGTTCTCCTGCCCCGTCTGCACCTTCGACCTGACCGCGGTGGCGGACCACCGCTTCGCCGAACTGGTGCTGCGCACGCCGGGCAGCGATGACCGCAAGGTCGAATTCAGCCGCGCGTTCGGCACGCACGCCACCTACGTCATCGACGGACGTTCGGCGGTGGCCTACGGCGAAGACGCCGCCGACGGCGACCCCACGAACTTCTTCGGCGCCTGAACGCGGAAGCGGCGTCGCCTGATGCCGCCGTGCCGTCGCCGCGCGCACCGGCGCGGATCACACCGCCGCCGGTCGGGCGACCGGCAGTTCCCGTCCGCGGAAGGTCGCCGAGCCGTTGTGGGCGAAGCGCCATTCAGCGTACTTCAGGCGCGGCACGGACCGGCGGCAGTCGGCACAGATGATCGATGCCTGCAGGCCGCCGGCGTGGCGGCGCGGCCCGGCCGCGAGCAGGCGGCGCGGCAACCGCACGCGCCCGGCCTTCACGAGTGCGAGCAGCAGATCGCGCAGCTTCGCGTCCTGCGCGTGCCAGTCGGCCAGCGCCTCGACCAGTTGGCGGCTGCGGCCGCCGCCGGGGCCCTCGGCCAGCACGGCGTCGGTCAGCGCAACACAGCGGCGGTAGGCGGCCTCGGCCAGCCGGTATTGGCCGGCGTAGTCTTCCAGGTGCGTGCAGAAGGCCATGGTTCGGTTCCTTTCGTCGCCCGCAGGATCGGCCGGCGCGGCCGCGGGCCTGAGGCGGGAATCAGGGTGCGGTCGATTCTGAGATCCGATTTCGCCCCCCGCCCCCCCCCTGCCAAGCGCCTGCGAGTGGTTACAGTTTGTTTTCTGCTTAACAACGCATATGATTCCCGTGGTACTGTCCTGCGGGCGCCGGCGGCGACCCGCCGGGGTTCGCGTTTGCCCGAGGGAAGGAGTCACGATGGGTTCCCGACTGCGCACCGCGGCCGTGCTGTGGATGCTGGCGCTGGTCCCGGTCGCCGCGCCGGCGGCGATGAAGTCCGTGCCCGATCACGCCGACCTGACCGGCCCCTACGTCGACGGTCCCGCGGTCACCGCGGCCTGCCTGGATTGCCACGAGGACGTTGCGCACGATTTCATGAAGACCAGCCACTGGACCTGGGACTCCGCGCAGTCGTTGCTCGGCAAGGGCGAAGCGATCGTCGGCAAGAAGAACCTGGTGAACAACTACTGCGTGGCCGTCAGCTCGAACTGGCCGCGCTGCACCAGCTGCCATGCCGGGGG
>VGXH01000486.1 GCA_016873405.1 bacterium | reverse complement strand
CCACCATACCGCATCAGCTGCGCGGCCACCCAGGGGATATCGACCGCCTCGATCCGCAGGTCGGGAGGGCTGGACCAGAAGCACCGCGCGTGAAACTCGCGATAGGCCCGGCGGGCCTCGCGCAGGCGGACCATCTGCCGGGCCGTGTCCGGATCCAGGGTGCGGCGGCTCTTCAGGCCGCCCCGGCGGCCGATCGCGGCCAAGTATCTGCGTGTCGAGCGATCCATGTGAACATCATAAGCGGTTTATGTTCTATTGTCAATAATAAACACCAGTTGCAATGTTCTGAAATGCACCGCCGCCGCCCTACGCCACAGCGATCATCTTCCCCGCCGCCACCACCAGCACCACCGCGAGCAGCCGCCGCAACACCGCCCCGTCCAGCCGGCGGCTGCCGCAATGCGAGCCGACCAGGCCGCCCGCGACGGCGGCCAGGGCCCACAGCGGGAACTCGGGCGGCAGCGCGCCGGTGACCGCGGCGGCGCCGCCGCGCGCCAGGCCGGCCAGGCCGGCGAGCGAGTTGACCAGGATGAACGCGGCCGCCGCGCCCGCCGCCCGGCGCGGTCCCGCCCAGCCCGCGAGCATGAGCAGCGGGCTGAGGAAGATGCCGCCGCCGGTGCCGGTCAGGCCCGCCAGCAGGCCGATCGCCGCGCCGGTCGGCACCGCCATCAAAAGGCCGGGCGGCCGCTCGCGGCCCGTCTCGGCGGGCGCGCGCGCCGTGAGCAGGCGCGCCGCCGCCAAGAGCAGCACCGCGCCGACCAGGGGGCGGTACCAACTGCCGGGCAGCGTGATCGCACCGCCCAGGTACGCAGCCGGGATCGAGCCCGCGGCGAACGGCAGCAGCAGCCGCCAGGAGAAGCAGCCGGCGCGCGCGTACTGCGCGGTCGCGATCACGGCCACCAGCACGTTCAGGCCCAGCGCCGCGGGCTTCATCACCGCCGGCGCGATGCCCGCCAGCGCCATCGCCGCCAGATAGGCCGAGGCGCCTGCGTGGCCCACCGCCGAGTAGAGCGCGGCGGCGACGAGGATGAGCAGGGGGAGCAGGAAGCCGGAGTCCATCACGGCTCTGATGCCTTCGCCGCACCGAACCGCGCCCAAACCCCGCAATGGTCCGAGCCCCACACGCCCGCCGCGTTCGGCGCCCCCAGCACGATGCGCGCCGCCACCGGCTTCAGCCGCGACGGCTCGCAGAACAGATAGTCGATGCGCCGGGGCGTCGTGCCCGTGGCCGGGCCGAAGGTGGCGCCGGCGGGAAGGTCCAGGTCCGGGTGCGCGAAAGCCAGCGCGTCGGTGAAGCGCGCGAACACGGGCGTCAGTTCGGCGCGATCGGGCTCGGCGTTGAAGTCGCCGCCCAGGAGCAGGGCCGCGGCGGCGACGTCGGCAGTCCGCGTCGAGTCGATGAACGCGAGCAGCCCCGCCACCTGCTCGGCGCGGATCGCGGCGCCCTCTTCCGTGTGGTGCAGGTGCGTCACGTAGGCATCCAGCGCGCGACCGTCCGGCAGCCCCAGGCGCGCGTGCGCCGCCACGCGCCAGTCGTCCAGGGGCGGCAGCTTCACCTCGGCCCACGAAGTGATAGGCAACCGCGTGAGGATCGCGTTGCCGTAGCGTTTCGCGGCGCCGGGCGGGTCGACCGACGCGAACACGAACGCGCAACCGAGGCTGTCGGCCAGCTGCCGCGCCTGGTTGGGCAGGCCCTCCTTCTCGAGCACCTCCTGCAGCAGGATCACGTCGGGCCGCAGCGCGCGCAGCGTGTCGATGATGACGGCGCGGCGCGCCGGCCAGTCGCGCTGGTCGTGCCAGAGGTTGAGGGTGACGGCGGTGACGTCGCCGGCGGGCGCGGGCGCGGGCGCGGCCCAGGTCGGCGCCACCAGCGGCGCCGTCAGGAGGACGGCGATCAAGATGCGCGCGCGGGCAGTTCGCAGCATGGTCACATCTCCGGAAGGGCTCGGGTGTCGTTGCGCGTGCGCCGGCGCACACCTCACGATCACGTGAGACTTGCGCCGGCGCAACTCGGGTCGGCGCTACTGCAGCGCCGCCAGCGCCGCGTCCATCGACACGACTTTGCCGTACGTCCGGTCCAGCGTCGCCAGCGTGGCGGCGTGCACCTGCGCGGCGGGCACGATGGCATCGCCGTGCTTCAGGTCGCGCGTGGCGCAGGCGTCGCCCGCGATGAGCACCTCGTAGCCCAGGTCCGACGCTGCGCGCGCGGCCGCCTCCACGCACATGTGCGTCTGCATGCCGCACACGACCAGGCGCCGGAAGCCGGCGCTGTGCAGGACCGTTTGCAGTTCGGTCTTCAGGAAGGCGTTGACCTCGTCCTTCATGACGACCAGTTCGCCGTCCCGCGGCCGCACGTCGGCGTGGAAGCCGCGCCCGGCCTTCGCGTTGTGGCCGATGTGGATGACCGCCTTGCCGTGCGCGCGCGCCTGCGTGAGCAGCTTCGCCGCGTTGGCGCTCGCGA
>VGXH01000485.1 GCA_016873405.1 bacterium | reverse complement strand
CCCATGAACACCAGCCAAGGCACCTTCATTCCGCCCTGCTGCCCCAACCCCACGTGCGGGTGCGGACGCGGGTGCTGCCCCGGCAGCGGGCGCCTGAGCTGAAGTGCGCGGCGTGAGCGGCCCGCGAGAGCCGTCCGCGCCGAGGAACGGCGCGGCCGGACGCAATCTCGACGGCACCACCCCGAGGGGGCCACACCCGCTTTCCCCGACCTGCCCAGCGCCGCGACCACCAATGCCAGAACCGGGGCCGCCAGTTCGGCCGCCGCGTCCGGCAACACACGCACGTCGGTGGGGATTCCGCCGGCGGCCGCGCGCGCCACCTCCTGCAGGTGGGCCAGGTTGCGCCAGCCCGGATCGCGGCGGCGCCCGACCAGTCGCCAGCCGCCAGGCCGCGCGTCCCAGGCGTCCGGCAGGACCAGGAATTCCAGGCGCCCGGGGGACAGCAGATCGACCAGCCGCTGCAACGCCTGCTGCGTTTCGGGCAACACGGCCTCGTGCGGCGCGACGCACCAGACCAGCGCCGCCCAGTCCGGGGTCGCTGCTCGGGCCGCGCCGGGCAGGCCGCTGGGGATCTCCCAGGCCGCCAGATTCGGCAACGAAGCCTCTCCCAGAAGCCGCCACCGAAGCCACGCCCGCGGCGCCGGCGCGGGCGGATCGATCAACCCCGCCCGCAGCCCTCGCGGCAGGTCGGCAACGAGTTCCGCCGGCGGCCGCCGCAGTTCGGCCGAGCCCAGGAACGAGAACGCCGACCAGGGCACGTCCTGGTCCTCGACCAGGCAGCTGCCCAGTCCGGCCGCGATCGTCGCGACCGCGAGACCCGCGGCCGCGCAGGCGGCAGCCCTTCCCTGCCCTGGCGTGGCGACGGCCACGTCCGCGAATGCCGGCGGACTGCCGGCCCGGACCGTCTCCTCCTGCCCCGACAGAAAATGGTGCGCGATCTCGTCGATGTGATGCGAGCGGCGGGCGCCGCCCGCCCCGCCTCCCGGGTCGGGCAACCCCGTCATGCCCTGGACTCCGCTCTGGCGTGCCGCGCGCCGCGGCGCCGGACCGCCGCGCGTCACGGCACCAGGAGCAGGCTGTTCGCCCCGCCGAACTCGTTCTCCACGGTCTCGGTGTTGTGCGGATCAGGCAACCAGGCGCCGTCCACGATGAACCGATACTCATGGCGTCCCGCATCCAGCCCGAGATGCGCTTCCCAGACCCCGTCCGCGCGCCGGTTCAGGGGGATCCCCTTGGCCGACCAGTCGCAGAAGGTCCCGGTCAAGCGCACCGAGTTCGCGCGCGGGAAATCGGCTTCGAAGCGAACGCCCGCCGGCGTCGCCTGCGGGCCGTGCAGAAGGGCCGACCAGTGGTCGAGGGCCGCGACCGTCAGCGGTGACGTCTTGCCCGCCACCTCCAGCGCCAGCGAACGGAAGTCGTGGGCGCCGCGCGAATCGGCATCCAGACGGGCCACGGGCCGGCCGGCGCTCGCCGCCTCGCGGAAGCGCACCGTGTGGTGGATGACCGTCTCCAGCAGTTCGTCCGGATACAGCTCGGCCAGTTCCTCGGTGATCTTCCGCACGAACAGCGGCCGGGTGTCGAAGTCCGCCCTGAGGATCCGCGGCACCAGGTCGTGCCCCTTCTTCTGCCGCAGCATCGCGAGCGTCTCGCGCATCTTGCGCACGGCCTGCAGGCCGTAGCAGCTCGAGTCGACCGGAATGATGACCTCGCCGCTGGCCAGGAGCGCGTTGAACGTCAGCAGGCCGACGCTCGGCGGGCAATCGATCAGGATGTAGTCGTACGGCAGCGCGCTTCGCCGCAGGGTGTCGCGAAGGCGCACGTCCCGTTCCGGCTCCCGGGCCAGCGCCATCTCGACGGCGCTCAACTCGACGCCGGCCGGCACCAGGTGCAATCCCGGCTCGATCTCCAGGAAGGCATCCTCGACCAGGATGTCCGTGGTCAGGAACAGGTCATAGGTGCTGAGCGTGAAATCCCGTTCGCGGAACCCGAACGAGAGGGTCGCATGACCCTGGGGGTCGTTGTCGATCAACAGAACCTTGTGACCGAGTTCGGCGAGCGCTGCGGCGAGATTGGTGGCGGTGGTGGTCTTCCCGCAGCCGCCCTTCTGGTTGGCCAGGGCTACGACGCGCATGGCGAATCCTTTCGACCACGGATCGCTGGGTGCGCCCGCTCGCGGGGCCTCCGGCCCCGGCGGCACGCCGGAGTCGGCACGCTCCCCTCCGAGCCCGCTTCGCCTGCTCGGAAGGCGCGCCGCCGCTGGCGACGACCATAGCGGAGTCGGAGGTGTTGTCAACGGGAAACTTTAATGATCTCCGTAGGGTGCGGCCCGGGCATCCGGCCCGCTTCACGCCGCCGCCAAACCCCTCAGCAGATAGTACCCGCCCACACCCCACGCCACGCCCCCGCACACCTCGCCCCAGGTGTGTCCCACCAGTTCCCGCAGCGGCCCGCCCGGAAGCCGGCGCTTC
>VGXH01000484.1 GCA_016873405.1 bacterium | reverse complement strand
CAGGCCGCCGATGCCGTCGGTCAGCGCGGCGACGATGCCGTCCTTGCGCGCCATCATCGCCGCCAGGTCCAGCTTGGCGCCGGTCACCTTGACGCCGTGCGCGGCCAGGCCGTGGCGGGCCTCGGCGTACTTCTCGCTGGATTCGAGCAGCGCCTTGCTGGGGATGCAGCCCACGCGCAGGCAGGTCCCGCCCAGCCGCGCTTCCTTCTCCACGCAGGCCGTGTCCAGGCCCAGCTGGGCGGCGCGGATGGCCGCGGCGTAGCCGGCGGGGCCGGCGCCGATCACCACCAGGTCGTGCTTCTTGACGGAGCCCATCGCGGTCAGACCTTCAGCAGCAGCCGCTCGGGCTGCTCGACGCAGTGCTTGATGTGCTTGAGGAACGTCACCGACTCGCGGCCGTCCACCAGGCGGTGGTCGTAGGTCAGGGCCACGTACATCATGGGCCGGATGACGACCTGGCCGTCGATCGCGACCGGGCGGTCCTGGATCGCGTGCAGGCCCAGCACGCCGCTCTGCGGCGGGTTGATGATGGGCGTCGCCATCAGCGAGCCGTAGACGCCGCCGTTGCTGATGGTGAAGGTGCCGCCTTCCAGCTCCGCGAGGTCGATCCTGTTGGCCTGGGCGCGGGCGGCGAAGTCGCCGATCACGCGCTCCAGCTCCCCGAACCCGAGCCCCTCGGCGTTGCGGATCACCGGCACCACCAGGCCCTTGCCGCCGCCCACCGCGATGCCGATGTCGCAGTAGTCGTGGTGGACGATGCTGTCGCCCTCGATGCGCGCGTTGATCTCCGGCACCAGCTGCAGCGCCTCGACGGCCGCCTTCACGAAGAAGCTCATGAAGCCCAGCTTCACGCCGTAGCGGGCCTGGAAGGCCTCCTGGTGCTCGGCGCGCAGCGCCTTGACGCGCGTCATGTCGATCTCGTTGAAGGTGGTCAGCAGGGCCGCGTCGCGCTGCGCCTGCACAAGGCGCTCGGCGATGCGGCGCCGGATGGGGCTCATGCGCACGGTGCGCGTGGCGCGACCGCCCGTGAAGGCCGGCGCCGGCGGGACGGCGGCGCGGGCGGGCGCGGGCGCGGCGGCGGCTGCGGCCGGCGCCGCGCCGGCGCCGGTGGCCGCCCGCACGGCGTCCTCCTTGAGCACGCGGCCGCCGGGGCCGGTGCCGGTCACCTGGTCGGCGCTGAGCGCGTTCTCGGCCAGCACGCGGCGCGCCGCGGGCATGACGTGCGCCGCGCCGGCGGCGGCAGCGGGCGGCGGCGGCGCGGCCGGCGTCGTCGACGGCGCGGCCGCGGTCTTCGGCGCCGCCGCGGCCGCGGCCGCCACAGCGCCGCTGTCGATCCGCGCCAGCACCTCGCCCACCTTCAGCACCGCGCCGACCTCGGCCACGATCTCGGTGACGACGCCGGCCGCGGGCGCCGGCACCTCGACCGTCGCCTTGTCTGACTCCAGCTCGATCAACGGCTCGTCCAGTTGCACCATGTCGCCCGGCTGCTTCAGCCAGGCCGAGACCTGGACTTCCTGGATGGATTCCCCGAGGGCGGGGACCGTCACGTCGACCGGCATGCCTCGCTGCTCCTTAGTTCCGGGCGCTCCAGGCGCCGATGATGGGGCCCGCGACCAGGCCCGCGCCTTCGATGGGACCGAACACGCGGTCCATCAGCAAAGCCAGTTCGATCTTGTGCGCGCCCGCCGAGCCGGTGGCCGGACTGGCCGCCTCCGGCCGGCAGACGCCGACCAGCGGCCGGCCCAGGAAGCGCTCGCCGAAGCGGTAGCGCAGGTAGGGCCACACCCCCATGTTGGCCGGCTCCTCCTGCACCCACACCAGCTCGGCGCCGTCGCGGTAGCGATCCACCGCCTCGATCAGCGCGCTGGCCGGCAGCGGGTAGGGCTGCTCGAGTCGCAGGACGGCCACGTCGTCGCGGCCGCGCCGCCGCCGCTCCTCGACCAGGTCATAGTACACCTTGCCGCTGCAGACGAGCACGCGCGAAACGCGGCCCGGCGCCGGCGCCGCCGGATCGGCCAGCACCGGCTGGAAGGCGCCGTCGGTGAACTCGTCCAGGGGCGACACGCATTCGGGGTGCCGCAGCAGGCTCTTGGGCGTCAAGATGACCAGGGGCTTGCGCCAGGTCCGCCACACCTGGCGGCGCAGCAGGTGGAACAGCTGGGCCGGCGTCGTCGGGTTGACGATCTGCACGTTGTCGCCGGCCGCCAGGCCCAGGAAGCGCTCGAGCCGGCCGCTGGAATGTTCCGGGCCCATGCCCTCCATGCCGTGCGGCAGCATCAGCACCAGGCCCGACAGCATGCCCCACTTGGTCTCGCCGCTGGTGACGAACTGGTCGATGATGGGCTGCGCCACGTTGCAGAAGTCGCCGAACTGCGCCTCCCAGATGACCAGCGCCTCCGGGTAGGTCAGGCTGTAGCCGTACTCGAAGGCCATCACCGCGGTCTCGGACAGCGGGCTGTTGATGGTCTCG
>VGXH01000483.1 GCA_016873405.1 bacterium | reverse complement strand
GGGGCTTCGGCGTCCCCAACTTCGCCGTGCGCTGCGCGGAGATCTGCCGCGAGCTGGCGGGCGGCCGCGCCTTCGAGCGCGCTCTGGACCTCGGCTGCGCCACCGGGCGCGCCAGCTTCGAGCTGGCCCGCTTCTGCGCGCATGTGACCGGCATCGACTCCTCCGCCCGGTTCATCCGCGTGTGCCACCAGCTCCAGCAGCGCGGCGGCATCCGCTACACGATTCCCGACGAGGGCGATCTGGTGTCCTGCCGCGAGCGCGCGTTGGCGGAGCTGGACCTGGCCGGGACGGCCGACCGCGTCGAGTTCAGGCAGGGCGACGCCCACAACCTCAAGCCGCAGCTGCGGGACTTCGACCTGGTGCTGGCGGCCAATCTGATCGATCGCCTCTACGATCCCGCCTGCTTCCTGGCCGACATCGGCGGTCGCGTGCGCGGCGGGGGCCTGCTCGTGATCCTGTCGCCGTACACGTGGCTGGAGGAATTCACGCCGAAGGACAAGTGGCTGGGCGGGCGCAAGGTCGACGGGGAGAGCGTCACGACGCTGGCGGCTCTGCGCGCTGCGCTCGGCGGCGCCTTCGACCCGGTCGGACAGCCGCGGGACGTGCCGTTCGTGATCCGCGAGACGCGGCGCAAGCACCAGCACACCGTCAGCGAACTGACCGTCTGGCGGCGACGCTGAGCGGTCAGGACGGGCGTCGGCCCTGTCCGAACCGCCGGAACAGGCGGCCGAAGAAGACGTTCAGCGCGTGGTCGCGCGGCAGGTGCGGGAACACCGACGACCGGCGCGGATCCTGCCGATCGACCGCGGCGCGCAGGTCATGGTCGGCGCCGGCAAGCGCCCCCGCGCGCGCGAACTCCCGGAACGCCTGCGCGCGTTCGCCCTTCTCCAGCAGCACCCGCCCGAGGGCATAGCGGGCCGTCGCGTCGTTGGGCGCCTGGGCCAGCACGCCGCGCACCAGCCTTTCGGCGGTGCCCAGCTTGCCGCGTTCGGTCACCAGACAGACGGCCAGCAGGCAGCGGCAGTGCGGATCGGCCGGCGCCTTGGCCAGAGCCAGGCGCAGCGTGAGTTCCGCATCGCGGACCTGCCCTTCCTCCAGCTGCTTGCCTGCGCGCAGCCGCCATTCCCGCACCAGCTGGCGGTCGGCGCTGTCACGGTATTCGGCCGACGCGGCGGTCGCTCGGCCGGTGCGGGCGGGAATCGAGTCCATGGGAGGTGGCCCGCGGGTCCGGGATGCCGGCATCGTCTCCCGTCGCGTGGCCGTCCTTTCCAGACGGGAATGTCGGCAGGAGCGCGGCCGGATTGAGCCGACTCCCGGCTCGGGCCGGGCCTTCGCGGCGGAGCGATACCTGTAAGTTGATGTCCTGTTTGCGACTGGGTCAATCCGTTCAGAAGCCGCCTTCAGGCTCCAGCCGGCGCCTGCAGCGCGCCGGATCCCGCGGCCGGGACCTTCGTCACAGGCGGGTGCCGTCGGCGATCGTCCGGACGGTGCCCGGCGGCGCCTGCAGTTCGACCTCGCCCCGGATCACGATGTCGCGCCCGAAGCGCACGTCGCCGCGCACCACCAGGCGGCTGCAGCCGACCAGCGAGGGCGGGCCGGCCGGGAAGCGGCGCTCGAGGTCGTCCACGAACCGGTAGCAGGCGGGGTCGAGTTCGACGTGCGGCGGCGGCAGCCCGCGCGACGGTTCGGGCACCACGCGCCCGTCGGGTACCAGCCGGTAGCAGTCCGAGCGCACGACCAGCAGGTCGCTGGTGTGCTTGATCGGCGCGAACCGCGCCCGCGGAACGCGCAGGGCGGCCGCGCCCTCGAACACGGCGATGGCCGCGCCCATCGCGGTCTCCAGCTGGTAGACCGCCGGCGAGGCGGGATCGCGCGGGTCGAGGGTCTTGCGGTTGCGGATCAGCGGCAGGCCGAGGATGCCGTCGTCGCGAAGGGCAGCGTCCACGGCCCGCAGGTCCAGCCACAGCGTGTTCGTGTTGAAGTAGCGGTAGCGGGCGATGTCCTGGAAGGCGGCCTCGTCGGCCGGCGGGCACTGGGCCAGTTCGCGCAGCAGCAGGCGGCCGTCGCGGCCGAGCGCCAGGTGGCCGCCCTTGCGGTCGGCCGGCGTGCGGTCGGCCACCTCCATCACCAGCGGGGCGCCGCCGGCGACGACGTGACCGAGGATGACCGGATCGACCGTGGCGCCGAGGTTGTCGGCGTTGGACACGAACGCCCACCGGAAGCCGGCCGCCAGGAGGCGCTCCAGCGCGCCGCTCGTCTGCAGGGCGGTGTAGAGATCGCCGTGGCCCGGCGGGCACCAGGCCAGGGCCGGGTCCGGTGGCCACATGGCCGGCCGCAGTCCGTCGACGAGGATCTTCGGCACCATGTGCTGCAGGAAGTCGGGCGGCAGCCCGCGGTCGGGCAGGCGGTGCGACGCCAGCCGCGCCAGGGAATCGTCGCGCGTGCTGAAGCTGTTCATCAGCAGGAGCGGG
>VGXH01000482.1 GCA_016873405.1 bacterium | reverse complement strand
CAAACGGCTTCGCCGACGAGTACCTGATCGGCGGCCGCTTCGACCGCGTGCTGCTGCGGCCGGTCGGCAGCCTGGCGCAGGTCATCTTCGAGTCGTTCAACGTCTCGGGGCTCAACGAGATCCTGCTGGGCCTGGCGGTGATGGCCCATGCCGGCGCCGAACTGGGCTGGAAACCCGGCGTCGATTTCGGGGTTATGGACCTGTTGGCGCTGGCGGTGCTGGCCCCCGGGGCGGCCCTGGTCTACCTGGGCGTGTTCCTGGCCATCACGACGGTCAGCTTCTGGTTCGAGGACAAGATGGGGCTGGCGCCGCCGGTCTACAACCTGATCCGGTTCAGCCGGTACCCCGTCACGATCTACAGCCTGCCGGTGCGGGTGTTCCTGACCTTCGTGCTGCCGTTCGCCTGGGTGGCGTTCTATCCGGCAGCCTGGTTCGTGGGCGGGCCCGAACTGGCGAAGGTGGCGCTGCTGACGCCGCTGGTGGGCGCGGTCGTGTTCGGCGGCGCGGCGCTGCTGTGGCGGCGGGGCGTGCGCAACTACGTGAGCACGGGAAGTTGAGCCTGTCCGCGGTCGGGGCGGGCGAACCCGAAAGGACAGTCATGAGAGAGCTGGATCGGTTGTGCCTGGCGGGCGCGGTTCTGTGGCTGGGAGCGGCGGCCGGGCCCGCGATGGCTTCGGACTGGTGCGGCGAGAACGGCCTGGTGCGGTTCTCGTTCGCGGCCGGCGACTCCCTGGTGGAGACCGTGCAGACGGGGGAACCGGAGGGCGGCGTCACCATCGTCGACGTCTTCGCCTGGCTGACGGACCTGGCTCCCGTCGCGCGGCGTGGCGACGCGTTCCTGCGACTGGGGGGCGCCGAGTTGAAACTGCAGGTGACCGGCGCGGAAGCCTGCGTCATCGCCCAGGAATTCCCGGACCCCAAGGCGCTCAACGTCGCTTCCGAGCCCGGCGAACTGGCCGTCGGTTTCCACCCGGGCCTGCGCGTGCAGCAGGGCCGCGTGCTGCTGGTGCACTGGAAGCTGCTGTTCCAGGGACAGCCTCGGAACGCGCGCCTCGGCCTGGACGCTTCGCAACTGCGGTCCTGCAAGACGTTGCCGGGGTGTCCGGAGGCGGGCACGCAGGCGCTCTACGCGGGCGCCGACGCCGCCAACCAGCTGGACAGCCTGTTCGGGGCGGGCTACGTGCCGGCCTGGATCAACCCCACCGGCGAGCCGGACCGGACGCCGGTGACCGGCAAGGTCGGCTGGCAGGACGTGGGGATCTACCAGGCCCGCTGAACCGCGTGCCGGCCGCTCAGGCCGGATGCGGCCCGCAGATCTCCAGCAGAACGCCGCCGGATCCCTTGGGATGCACGAAGGCGATCTGCTTGCCGCCGGCGCCCGGGCGCGGCTGCTGGTCGATCAGCGCCAGGCCCGCCTCGCGGCAGCGCTCGAGCACCAGCGGCACGTTCCGCGCCGCCACCGCCACATGGTGCAGGCCGGGCCCGCGCTTGGCGATGAAGGCGGCGATCGCGCCGGCCTCGGACATCGGGGCCAGCAACTCGAGGTGCCCCGGTCCGCCCTGCCGGTCCAGCTTGAGGAAGGCCACGCGCACGTTCTCCTGCGGCACCTCCTCGAGGCGCGGAAGTTCCAGACCCAGCAGGTCGCGGTACAGCGCCAGCGCCTGGTCGAGGTCCGCCACCGCCACTCCGATGTGATCGACGTAGCCCGCCGTGCCGGCCGGCAGCCCGGGCAGCGCATCCGGGAACCCGTGGTTCGACATCTCGGCTCCGATTCCGGAAGGACTCCGTTTGCGGCGGCCGGCCGTTGCGCCGCCCGCCCCGTCCGGGCTAAGATGGCACCTCCAACCCCGGGAGGAAAGCATGGACCCCCGCAACACGAAGCTGGCCGAGCAGCTGATCACCTATTCGGTGAAGCTGCAGCCGGGCGAGAAGATCTACATCGAGGTCAAGGGCCTCGAGGCCCTCGAACTGGGCCGCGAGCTGGTGCGCGTGGCCACCGTCCACGGCGGCGTCCCGTTCTGGTACTACAACGACGAGACGGTCAGCCGCGGTTTCATCGCCAACGCCTCGCAGCCGCAGTTCGAGGCCTGGGGCGCCTTCCACCGCCCGATCATGGAGGCGGTCGACGCCTACATCGGCGTGCGCGGCAGCACCAATCCGTTCGATCTGGCGGACGTCGACGCCGACCGGCAGAAGTGGCACGACCAGGCCTACTGGGGCCAGGTGCACATCCCGGTGCGGTTGAACAAGAAGTGGTGCGTGCTGCGCTACCCGAACCCGGCGATGGCCCAGGCGGCCGAGCGCCCGACCGAGGAGTTCGCGGACTTCTACTACCGCGTCTGCCTGCTGGACTACGCGCGCATGAGCCGCGCGATGGACCCGCTGCACGCGCTGCTCGAGGCCACCGACCGCGTGCACATCAAGGGTCCGGGGACCGACCTGCGCTTCAGCATCAGGGGCCTGCCCGCGGTCACGTGCGAC
>VGXH01000481.1 GCA_016873405.1 bacterium | reverse complement strand
CACCTGCCCGCGAACGTCCGGCTGGACCGCGAGCTGGACCTGCCCCTCGGCTTGAGCGAGGAGGAGGTCCGCGACTGGTTCCGCTGCGCCGCCCGCGCCAACCGTGGCCAGAACGAGCTGGTCAGCTTCCTGGGCGGGGGCGTCTACGACACGGTCATCCCGTCCGTGTGCGACGCGCTGGTCTCGCGCAGCGAGTTCCTCACGGCCTACACGCCCTACCAGCCCGAGGTCTCCCAGGGCACGCTGCAGGCCATCTACGAGTGGCAGAGCTTCATCTGTCGCCTGACCGGCATGGACGTGGCCAACGCGAGCATGTACGACGGTTCGACGGCGTTGGCGGAAGCCTGCCTGGTGGCGGTGGCGGCGAAGCGGCGGCCGCTGGTCGTGCTGCCGGCCACGCTGAATCCGCGCTGGGCGCGCGTCGTGCGCACTTCGCTGCGCGGCGCTGGAATCGCCGTCGCCGAGTCCCCCGCCTGCCCGGCCGGCACCACGGACGTCGCCGCGCTGCAGAAGGCGCTGGCTCAGGCGCCGGCCGCCTGCTTCGTGCTGCCGAACCCGAACTACCTCGGCCTGGTCGAGCCGGCCGCCGAACTGGCCGCCGCCGCGAGGGCGGCGGGCGCGGCCGTCGTCGCCGCGGTCAACCCGGTCAGCCTCTCCCTGCTTCAGGCCCCGGGCGAATACGGCGCCGAGCTGTGCGTGGGCGAGGCCCAGCCGTTCGGCGTTCCGCCGTCGTGGGGCGGGCCGCTGCTGGGCTTCCTGGCCTGCAGCGACGAACACAAGCGACGCATCCCCGGCCGCATCGTCGGGCGCACCGTCGACAGCCGCGGCCAGGGCGGCTACGTGCTGACGCTGCAGACCCGCGAGCAGCACATCCGCCGCGAGAAGGCCACCAGCAACATCTGCAGCAACCAGGGCCTGATGATGCTGCGCGCGACCATCTACCTCGCGATGCTGGGAGCCGGCGGCCTGGCCGAGCTGGGTGCGGCCAACCGCGCCCGCATCGAGGCCCTGCGCACTCGCGCCCGCAAGGTGCCGGGCGTGGCCATCCCGTTCGACGGCCCCGTGTTCAACGAGACCGTGCTGCGGCTGCCGCGGCCGGCCCGCGAGTTCCGCGCTTTCGCGCGCTCGCGGGGCGTGCTGGCGGGGATCCCGCTCGACGGCGTGGCCGGCTGCGGGCCGAACGACCTCCTGGTCGCCGTGACCGAGAAGCGGTCGCTGGCGCAGATCGACCTGTACGCGGCCCTGCTGGCGGAATTCGCGGCCGGCGGCGGAAAGGGCGCCTGATGAACGACGCACCCAGGATCCCCGGCCGCTGGCTGGGCGAGTTGCCCGGCTCGCTGTTCGACAAGGGCGGCGCCGGCCGCCGCGGCCTGAGCTTCCCGCGCTGGGACGGCGAGCCCGCTCCGGAGCTGCCGGCCGCCGTGCGCCGCGCGAAGCCGGCCGACTTCCCGGCGCTCAGCGAGCCCGAGGTGATGCGGCACTTCACCGCGCTGTCGAACCTCAACCACCACATCGAGCGCGGCATGTATCCCCTGGGCAGCTGCACGATGAAGTACAACCCGCGCCTGAACGAGCAGGTGGCGGCCATGTCCGGCCTGGCCGACCTGCACCCGGAGCAGGACGTGGCCGACATCCAGGGCCTGCTCGGCGCGCTGCTGCACCTCGAGAAGGCGCTGTGCGAGATCACCGGCTTTTCCGCCTGCAGCCTGGTGCCGGCGGCCGGCGCCCACGGCGAGTACCTGGGCATGCTGGTCATCCGCGCCTGGCACCAGTCGAGGGGCGACACGGGCCGCACCGAGATCCTGATCCCGGACTCGGCCCACGGCACCAACCCGGCCAGCGTGGCGATCATGGGCATGACGCCGCGGCAGATCGCCTCGCGGCCGGACGGCCGCATCGACCTGTCCGCGCTGAAGGCGGCGGTGGGCCCGAAGACGGCCGGCATCATGATCACCAATCCCAACACGCTGGGGCTGTTCGAGAACGACATCGTCGAGGTCGCGCGCATCGTGCACGAGGCCGGCGGCCGCCTCTACATGGACGGCGCCAACCTCAACGCCATCCTGGGCAGGGCGCGGCCCGGCGACATGGGCTTCGACGTCGTGCACATGAACCTGCACAAGACGTTCAGCACGCCGCACGGCGGCGGGGGCCCGGGCTCGGGCCCGATCTGCGTGGCCGCCGACCTGGCGCCGTTCCTGCCGGGACCGCGCATCCGGCAACAGGCCGACGGCTCGTTCACGCTGGAGGGCGCGACCGGCCCGGACGACACCGCGATCCATGCCTGGCACGGCAACGTGGGGGTCTGCCTGCGCGCGCTGGCCTACATCCTGCGCAACGGGCGCGACGGTCTCAAGCGCGTCACCGAGTGCGCGGTGCTGAACGCGAACTACCTCAAGCACGAGCTGCGCGACGTGATCGAGGTCGAGCACGCCGACGGCTGCCTGCACGAGTTCGTGGCGACCGGCAAGGGCTGGAAGGAG
>VGXH01000480.1 GCA_016873405.1 bacterium | reverse complement strand
CGCCGGGCGCCAGTTCGGCGAGCGTGAGGTCCGAACCCTCGGGCCGGAACACGGGATCATAGCCGAAACCGCCGCCGCCGAGCGGCTGACGCGTGATCGTGCCGGCCAGTCGGCCTTCGGTCGCGATCTCCAGCCACAGCGGCTCCAGGTGGTCGCGTCCCGGAGCCTCGCGCGACAGGCCCGACGGCGCCACGATCGTCGGCGGGCGCCCCGGCCCGGACCGCGACGGCGCCGCCCACAGCGCCGGATCGGGCAGGCGCACCGCGCCCGGCGGCGCCGCCGAAGCCGCGCCGTCCGGGCCGGCGGCAAGGAAGGCGCCGGCGACCTCGCGCAGGCGCGTCGCGTCGTGCCCCCAGTTCGCCAGGTCGGCGCCGCGCTCGGCGGCGTAGCTGTTCCATTCGCCGCGATCGGCCCCCAGCTCCGCCCAGAAGGCCGGACCTTCGGTCGGGTCGCGCAGTTCCACGGCCCGCGCCCACGGGTTGTGCAGCCAGCGCTGGACGGCGGGCGCCTCGACGCGGCAGTCGCGCGCTCCCGGACGCGGATCGACCCAGGCGCAGGCGGTGGCGAACCGCGCCTGTCGCGAACCGTCCGGGACGCCGCGCATCAGATCCAGCAGCAGCGCGATGTTGGAGGCGTAGGTGGCCCCGGGCCCGGAGAAACGGGCCGCGAAGATGTCCGGCCAGCCGTTCAGCTCGCGCACCTGCAGCGAGGTGTCGTCCGCCAGCGCGATCTCGCCGGTCCAGGCGGCGGCCACCAGCGCCTTGCGCACGGCGTTGCCGCGGATCGTCACGCCGTCCTCCACCACCTCCGGCAGTCCGGGATAGTCCAGCGCCGGGACGACGTCGAACGGCAGCCCCTCCATCAGTTCGGCCAGTTCGCGCAGCTTGTCGCGGTTGCGGCTGGCTAGCACCACCTTGCGCCGGGCTTCCATCGTCATGTGCCTCCAGCGGCGGCCGTGGGGCCGGGTTGCTCAGACCGGATTCAGCACCTTGCGCTGCAGCTCGTTGATGCGGGCGATCGCGGCGGCGCCCAGGTCCGTCATCTCGTCCAGCTGCGCCCGCGTGAAGGGCCGGTTCTCGGCGGTCCCCTGCACCTCGATCAGGCCGCCGCCCTCGGCCATCACCAGGTTCAGGTCGGTGTCCGCGCCCGAGTCCTCGCGATAGTCCAGGTCCACCAGCACCTCGCCCTGCACGACGCCGAGGCTGATGGCTCCGACCAGAGCGCGCATCGGGTGCTTGCGCAGCTTCAGGCGCGACAACGCGTCGTGGAGGGCCACGGCGGCGCCGTTGATCGAGGCGCAGCGCGTGCCGCCGTCGGCGCGCAGGACGTCGCAGTCGATGGTGATCGTCAGGTCGCCCAACGCGTTCAGGTCGGTCACCGCGCGCAGCGAGCGGCCGATCAGGCGCTGGATCTCCATCGTGCGTCCGCCCTGGCCGCCGCCGGTCGCCTCGCGGCGCATGCGTTCGCCGGTGGAGCGGGGCAGCATGCCGTACTCGGCCGTCACCCAGCCCTGCCCGGCGCCCTTGAGCCACTTGGGCGTGCCGTTGGTGATCGTCGCCGTGCAGACGACGTGCGTGCTGCCCATCTCGATCAGGCACGAGCCCTCGGCATGCGGCAGGTAGTCGCGCGTGATGCGCACCGGGCGCAGCTGGTTCGGTTGCCTGCCTTCGGCTCGTTCGCTCACGACGGATCCTCTCCGGTTCGGGTCTCGACGGCATCGCCGCGGCCGAGCGCGCGCCCGGCCTCCTCCATCTCGTCGAGCCCGACGGACTCGACCTCGTCGATCGGCTGCCCCAGGAAGCGCGCGCCGATCTCGGCGAACTTCCAGGGGATGTCGCTGAGGACGAACGAGAGCCTGCCGGCGCGCGCGCCGCCGCGCAGCAGTCCCGCCTCCGCCAGCGCGCCGCACGCCGCCGACGCCAGGGATTCCGCGGAATCGACCAGACGCACCTCGGGTCCCAGGAACGCGCCGATGTCGTCGGCCAGCAACGGATAGTGCGTGCAGCCCAGGATCAGCGTGTCCAGGCCCGCCTCGCGCAGCGGGCGCAGGTATTCCGCGACGGCCAGGCGCGCCAGCACGTGCCCGGCAAGCCCCTCCTCGACCAGGGGCACGAACAGCGGGCACTCGGCCGCCTTGATGCGCCCCGGCGGCAGACCCGCCGCCGCCAGTCCCTGCTGGTAGCGGCCCGAGCGGACGGTGCCCGAGGTGCCGATGACCCCGACGGCGCCGCCCCGCGTGGCGGCGAGCGCCGCCTCCACGCCGGGCGTGATGACGCCGAGCACCGGCACCGGCAGCACCTCGCGCAGGTGGTCGAGCGCGAACGCGCTGGCCGTGTTGCAGGCCACCACCACCATCTTCACGCCCCGGGCCACGAGCAGGCCGGCGTCCTGGCGCGCGAACGCGCGCACCGTCTTCTCCCCCTTCGTGCCGTACGGCACGCGCGCCGCGTCGCCGAAATAGAGCAGGTCCTCGCCCGGCAGGCG
>VGXH01000479.1 GCA_016873405.1 bacterium | reverse complement strand
CCGCGGCTGGGGCTGGGTTGATCCGCTCAAGGAGATCCAGGCGCTCCGCGAGGAGATCGCCCTCAACCTGACGACGCGCGGCCGTGCCGCCGCCGAGAACGGCGAGGACATCGAGGACGTGTTCGCCGACGTGGAGCGGGAAGGGGTGCTCGCGGCCCAGCATAATATCAGCCTCGACTTGCAGCCGAAGGCGCCCGCGAAGGCGGAGAAGCCGACGGACGAGGACGACGACGAGGAAGCCGATGAGTGAGACCGTCAAAAAGGCGATGGGGCTTGAGGCCGGGAAGCTTCTTTTCCGGTCCGCGGCCCTGACGCGCGCGGACGGCGACGCGGCCGACCTCTACGACCTGTCGTTCTCAAGCGAGGACCCCTACGAGCGCAGCTTCGGCATCGAGATCCTCGGCCACAAGCCGAGCGAGGTCCGCATGGCCTGGCTGCTGTCCGGCCACGCGCCGATGCTCAACCAGCACGACCCGAAGCAGCAGGTCGGCGTGGTCCACAAGGCCGTCATCGAGGACCTCCGCGGCAAGGCGCAGGTGCGCTTCGCCTCCGGGGCCCTCGCGCAGGAACTTCTCAAGGATGTGGTCAACGGAGTGCGTGGCAACGTCTCCGTCGGCTACATGGTTCACGACATGGTGCTGGAGCGCGAGGAGGCCGGCAAGCCTCCCGTGTACCGGGTCACCGATTGGGAACCGCTTGAGGTCAGTCTGGTCAGCATCCCGGCGGACCGGACGGTAGGCTTCGGCCGGGAACAAACCCAACGCGAAAGAATCACCATGAACGAGACGACCCCCGCCCCGACGGCCGCCGACGAGCGCGCCCGGGTGAACGACATCCTCACCATCGGCAAGACGCACAAGCTGGACGAGATGGCCGCCAAGGCGATCGCGGACGGCAAGGCCGTCGCCGACTTCCGCGCCGACGTCCTCGCGAAGCTCGCGGAGGGCCGCAAGCCCGTCGCCGCCGCCGCCGACCTCGGCCTGACGCCCAAGGAGTCCAAGCGGTACTCCCTCGGGAACGCGATCCGCTGCCTGATGCAGAACGAGCGCGTGGACGCCTCCTTCGAGCGCGACTGCTCGGACGAGATCCAGAAGCGCGTCGGCCGCGCCCCGCAGGGCATCTACCTGCCCACCGACCTGGGCATCTGGTCGAACCCGACGGCGCAGCGCGTCCTCCAGATCGGCAGCACGGGCACCGGCGCCAACCTGGTCGCGACCGAACTCCAGCCGCAGAACTTCATCGAGCTTCTCCGCAACAAGATGGTCACGGCGAAGCTCGGCGTGGTCACCCTGCCGAACCTCGTGGGCGATGTCGCCGTGCCCAAGCAGAGCGCGGCCAGCACCCTCTACTGGGTGTCGGAAGGCACCGCGGTCACCGAGAGCGAGCAGACATTCACCCAGGTGACGGCGACCCCGCACACCGCGGGCGCGGCGACCTCGATCACCCGGAAGCTGCTCGTCCAGAGCACGCCGTCCGCCGAGATGCTGGTCCGCGATGACCTGCTGAAGGTCCTCGCGATCGGCCTCGACTCCGCCACCCTGACGGGCACGGGCTCGGCCGGGCAGCCGGAAGGCATCTTCACGAAGTCGGGCGTCTCGGACATCACGGTGACGGCGGGCACGCCGACCTACGCCGAGATGCTCGGGTTCATCTCGACCGTCGCGGAGAACAACGCGGACATCGGCTCCATGGCCTGGGCGCTGACGCCGGCCGTGTGGGCGAAGCTCGCCGCCACGTTCCAGAACGCCTCCGCCGGGGATACCTCGATCCTCGACTGGCGCTCCAAGACCCTGCTCGGCCTGCCCTACGAGGTCTCGATGCAGGTCACGGCGAAGTACGCCTTCTTCGGCGTGTGGAGCCAGTGCGTCCAGGCGCTGTGGAACGCGCCGGACCTGCTGGTCGACCCGTACACCAACTCGAAGTCGGGCACGGTCATCGTCCGCGTCCTCCAGGACATGGACGTGATGGTCCGCCACGAGAAGGCGTTCGCGAAGGCCGACGTGTTGAGCTGACCGCACGGGGCGGGGCTGGCCTGATCCGGCCCCGCCCTACGGCGGCAACCAGGCGGAAGACGGAAGAACTGGAGATCAAGAGCATGAACAAGAAGCTTCTGGCGGTCCTCATCGGCGCGGCGCTCGGCACCGCGCTCTCGCTGCCCGCGACGGCGGCGCTGAACACCTACGACTTGAGCACGTTCAACGACCTGCTGCTGCCGACCGTGACGGCCGACACGGCGGGCGGTGTCGTGTCCAACGCCGGGACGGCGGTCAAGATCAGCGGCTACAAGGGCATCGGCGCCATCCGCATCCAGATCGCCGGGAACCTGGTGTCGAACAACTACGGCGCGCATGTCGTCATCCAGGACAGCGCCAACGGTTCGACGCTGTGGACGAACATCTCCGGCCTCGCGAAGAACGTCACCGGGCTGACCACGAACACGGCCGGCGAGACGTTCAAGATCGAGTTGGACAAGCAGAAGGCGGGG
>VGXH01000478.1 GCA_016873405.1 bacterium | reverse complement strand
CAGCATGCCCCACTTGGTCTCGCCGCTGGTGACGAACTGGTCGATGATGGGCTGCGCCACGTTGCAGAAGTCGCCGAACTGCGCCTCCCAGATGACCAGCGCCTCGGGGTAGGTCAGGCTGTAGCCGTACTCGAAGGCCATCACCGCGGTCTCGGACAGCGGGCTGTTGATGGTCTCGACCGGCGCCTGCTCGGGCGCCAGGTGCTGCAGCGACGCGTGCCGCGCGCCGTTGCGGACGTCGTGCAGCACCGAGTGGCGATGGCTGAAGGTGCCGCGCTGGCTGTCCTGCCCGCTCAGGCGCACCGGGTGGCCCTCCCGGGCCAGCGTGCCGAAGGCCAGGCTCTCGGCGGCCGCCCAGTCCACGGGCTGGTCGCCGGCGGCGATGGCGCGTCGCTGCTCCAGCAGGCGCTCGATCTTCTTGTGCGGCGTGAAGCCCGTCGGCACGGCGGCCAGGGACCGCAGGACCTCCTGCAGCCGCGCGCGATCCACGCCCGTCAGCACCGGCGGCCCGCCCGGCTCGGGGCCGCCCTGGTAGACGCGCCAGACCGGGCCCAGCACGCGCTTGCGCTCGACCGCCGGCTGGGGGGCCTGCGTGGTCTCGCGCACCTCGTCCAGCGTGGACTGCAGGTGCCGCCGGCGGCTGACCGCCATCTGCTCGGCCATCTCCAGCGTGATGTGGTTTGAGCGCGTCAGCCGATCCAGGTAGCCCGCCCGCACCGACGGCCGGCGGCGGATCGCCTCGTACAGCAGCGGCTGCGTGAAGGCCGGTTCGTCGGTCTCGTTGTGACCGCGGCGGCGGAAGCAGTACATGTCGATGATCACGTCGCGGCGCCACTCGCGCCGGAAGTCCAGCGCCAGCGCGACGACCTGGGCCACGGCCTCGGGATCCTCGCCGTTGACGTGGAAGATCGGCGTCTGCAGCATGCGCGCCACGTCGGTGCAGTAGCGCGTGGACCGCGAGTGGGGCGGGTCGGTCGTGAACCCGATCTGGTTGTTGATCACCACGTGCAGCGCGCCGCCGCACTCGTAGCCCTTCAGCTGCGACAGGTTCAGCGTCTCCTGCGACACGCCCTGGCCGATGAACGCGGCGTCGCCGTGGATCAGGATCGCCAGCGATTTCTCGTGGCGCTCGTCGCCGACACGGTCCTGGCGCGCGCGCACCCGGCCCAGCGCCACCGGCGACACGAACTCCAGGTGGCTGGGGTTGAAGCAGAGCGACAGGTGCACGATCTCGCCGCTCTCGGTGGTCCAGTCGGAGTGCTGGCCCATGTGGTACTTCACGTCGCCGTAGCCCAGGAACTGCTCGGCGTCGGCGTCCTCGAACTCGGCGAAGATCCGGCGCGGGTTCTTCTCCATGATGTTGGCCAGCACGTTCAGCCGCCCGCGGTGCGCCATGCCGATCACGATGTTGTCGACACCCTGCCGCCCCGCGTGCTCGATCGCCAGGTCCAGCAGCGGGATCACCGTCTCGCCGCCCTCCAGGCTGAAGCGCTTGGCCCCGAGGTACTTGTTCTGGATGAACTCCTCGAAGATCTCGGCGTCGATCAATCGCTGCAGGATGCGGCGCTGCGTCTCTTGCGGCAGCTCCAGCCGGTTCTCCGTCGGCTCCATGCGCGCCTGCAGCCACTGCCGCACCGCGAGGTCGTCGATGTGCATGTACTGCACGCCGATGAAGCGCGAGTAGATCGCCTGCAGGCGGCGCAGGATCTCGCGCAGCGGCAGCATGTCGCCGGGGCTGAGCGTGCCGGCGGCGAACACGCGGTCCAGGTCGCCCTCGCCGAAGCCGTAGTGCTCGAGGGTCAATTCGGGCGGCGCCGGCGGCGGCTCGCTCAAGGGGTCCAGCCGCGCGATGCCGTGGCCCCGCACCCGGTAGTTGCGCACCAGCTGGTCGACCTTGTTCTGGTCTTCCAGAGCGCGGTCGCCCGCGTGGCCGGAGGCGCGGTACTCCGGCGAGGCCGGCGAGGCGCCGCCCTGGGCCGCGAACCAGTCCCGCCAGGCCGGCGGCACGCTGGCGGGGTCGGCCTGCCAGTCGTGCCAGAGGCGGTCGGCGTAGGACAGGCTCAAGGTGTTGGGGTTGTTGATGTTATCTCTGGTCATGTTCCCTGCCGCCCCGCAGGGCGCGTTGCCGGTGACGTGGCCGCCGTAGGCCGACGGCGAGAAAATCTACTCTCAAAGTCAAGTATGGGCAAGGTGGATCGGAGGCGGGTGGTGTGTGGCGGAGGCGGGCGACGCTGTCGGCCACTCGCGGCGGTAGAGGCGAACTGGCGGTGCGCGAACTGCAGCCGCCATCTGATTCTGGCCTTTCCTGGGCGGAAATGGGTTGGCTCCCCCAGTGGGGCGCGCTGCGTGACTCATCGGAAAGGGATGCTGGACATCCTTATCGCCAAAGGGCCTTCAAGTCGCCCCAGGAAGTGGACTCGGTCGGCACGGACTGGCCGGCGAAGGGAGTGTAGAGGACCGTCGCATGAATGCTCGGATCGTCATTGC
>VGXH01000477.1 GCA_016873405.1 bacterium | reverse complement strand
GGGGCACCAGCACCGCGTGCCCGGCGAAGCCGGGGTCGTGCAGCAGCGGGCTGGTGCTGGCGGTGCCGGGGCCGGCCAGGCTGGCGATGACCATCATGAGCGCGGCGGCGCCCGCGGTCAGGAAGCCGGTCTGCTTGGCGCGGAGGCGGCGTTCGATCACCAGGTACGTGCCCAGCACCGCCAGGGCCAGCGCGCCCAGGAACTCGGCCTGCGTGCCCATCGGCAGCCGTTGCAGCGCGACGCCGCGCGCGGCCAGGGCGCCCACGTGCGCCAGCACCAGCGCCGCGGCCGCGCGCGAGCAGATCCGCCGCGCGCGCTGGTCGTCGGTGTAGAAGAGCCACAGGTAGCTGGCCCACACGGCCAGGTAGCCGAGCGGCAGCAGGATCGTCAACACCGTCAGCAGCGTCGTCATCGCGCCCCCTCCGCACCGCCAGGCTTGCCGACTCCCTCGCCGATCAGCGCCGCCAGCACCTCGTCGGCAAGCGTTTCCGTCTCCTTGATGCAGGCGTTCACGGCGATGCCGCGGTACGCGCTGCCGCTGAACCACAGGCGGCCCAGGCGGGCCGCCGCCGCATCGATCGCGCGCAGCCGCGCCAGGTGCCCGGGCACGTACTGCGCGATGGCGCGTTCGTGGCGGATGATGTTCACCAGCGCCGGTTCCCCGCGCAGCCCCATGAATCCGCGCAGGTCGCCCAGGACCAACTCGACCAATTGCCGGTCCGTGAGCCCCATCACGCCGGGGTTGCCGGCGCCGCCGGCCATCGCCCGCAGCAGGACGTGGCCCGCCGGGGCCAGGCCCGGGAAGATGCTGCTGCTCCACAGCACGCCCAGCACGTTCCGGTTCTCGCGGCCGGGCACCAGCAGGCCGAAGCCGTGCAGATCGCGGTCCACGTCCTGCTGCCGGTAGCCCAGCGCGACGACCGCCATCGGGGCGTAGGGGATGCCGGCCAGCCGGTCGGCCAGCTCGGTGTCCAGCCCCCGCACGTGGCCGGCGGCGGCGTGCGCCGGCGCGGCGTCGATGACGGCCGCGAAGCCGCCGCGCGCGCCGCCCGGCCAGCGCACCGCCCAGGCGCCGCCCTCGCGGGCCAGCTCGGTCACGGGCGCGCCGCGCACCAGCTCGGCTCCCGGATCGGCGTCCAGCGCCGCGGCCAGCGCGTCCACCAGCACCGCCATGCCGCCGTCGAACGAGTGCAGCACGCCGGTGGGCCCGGCGTCGGTGCGGCGGCCCCGGCGGCGTTTCTCGCGGCCCAGCGCGATCATCGCGCGGAACAGGCCGCCGTGGTCGCGCTCCAGCTCGACCATGCGCGGGAAGGCGGCGGCCAGGCTCAGCTGCTTCGACTCGCCGCCGAAGACGCCCTTGACCATCGGGTCCAGCATCACGTCGGCGAACTCGCGGCCCAGCCGGCGCTCGCCGAATTGGTCGATGGTCTCGTCGGTGGCCGGATCGTCGGCGGCGCGGCCCAGGTCGCGCCGCGCCGGCACCAGCAGCTCGCCCGCCATGCGCAGCTTGCCGCGCGCGCTCAGCAGGCGGGAGCTGAGGAACGCGCCCGGCGACAGCGGGATCTCCTCGAGGCGCCCGTTCACCAGCAGGAAGCGGTGGCGGGTGGCATCGCTGCTGCGCAGCAGCCGCGGGCGCAGGCCCAGCCGGTCGACCAGGCGCAGCGTGGCCGGCTCGTTGTCCAGGAAGCCGTTCGGCCCCCATTCGAACTGCCAGCCGTCCTGGTGCAGCGTGCGCAGGTTGCCGCCCGTCTGGTCGTCCTTCTCGAACACGGTCACCGTCACCGGCGCGCCCTGGTCGCGCGCGCGGTCGCGCAGCGCCAGCGCCGCGGCCAGCCCGGCCACGCCGCCCCCGATCACGGCCACGTGCAGCTCGCGCCCTTCGGGGTCACCCACGGCCGCCCTCCCCGGTGAACGCCGCGGCCCGCAGGTGGGCCGCCAGCGAGTCCAGCCACGTCGCGTCCTCGTTCAGGGCGGCGCCCCGCGCGAAAACGTGGAGGCCGGACTTCTCCGCCGTCTCCTTCAGCTCCAGATCCAGTTCCAGCAGCGTCTCGATGTGCTCGCAGGTGAAGCTGACCGGCTGCACGAACAGGCGCCGGCAGCCGGCTGCGGCCAATCGCCGTGTCTCGGCCTCGACGTTCGGCTCCAGCCACTTCACCGGGCCGACGCGGCTCTGGTAGGTGACCAGGGGCGCGTGGCCGCCGGCCCTCAACGCCGCCTGCCAGTCGCCGTGGCCGGCCAGCCGCAGCGCCGCGGTCACGCGCGCGTGCACGGCGGCGACGGTCGCCTGCGTGCGCTGCTCGTAGCAGTCGCCCCGGCGGATGAAGGAGTACGGCAGCGAGTGCGCCACGTAGACCAGCGCCGTCTCGCCCGGCGCGGCGCCCGCTTCGGCCCAGGCCAGCAGCTGCGCCGCGGCGGGCGCCGCCAGCGCCGTCAGGAAGCCGTCGAGCAGGTGCCAGTCGGCCACCAGGTGCGCGGGCGCCTCGGGCGCCAG
>VGXH01000476.1 GCA_016873405.1 bacterium | reverse complement strand
CCCCCCGCCGGCACTTCCCGACGTTGCCAAGACGGTGGCCGCGGGCGCACTATGACGCGCGCGCCGGTCCACGGCCGGAGGCGGGCACGGGGCCCGCCGGCCCCGGCCCGCGCGGCGCCCAGGAGGTCCGCGTGTCCCCTCGCCATCACCGCAGCCGCCGCACCGGCGGCCCCGCCCCGCGCCGGCGCCGGGGGCGCCCCGGAGCGCCGCCCGGCACCCTGGCGCCGCGGGCGGACGCCGCGCCGTCGACCATCGAGGTCATCGCCTTCGGCCCGGACGGGGTCTTCGAAACCGCGCCCGCCGACACGGCCGCGGCCGGCGCCGATGCCGCCCGGGGCCGCCTGGCCCTGGTCGTGGTGACGGGCGTCGAGGACCACGCGACGCTCGCCTCCTTCGGCGAGCAGTTCGGCCTGCACCGTCTGGCCATCGAGGACGTGGCGCACACGCACCAGCGGCCGAAGTTCGACGAGTACGAGGACCTGGATTTCATCGTGCTGCGCGTGCCGGACGCCGACGGTCGCGCGACCGGTCAGATGTGCCTGTTCGTGGCCCCCGGCCGCGTGCTCTGCTTCCTCGAGCGTCCGCTGCCGGCGCTGGATGCCGTGCGGGAGCGCATCCGCCAGCGCCGGCCGCGCCTGATGGAAGGCGGGGCGGACTACCTGGCCTACGCGGTGATCGACCTGGTCGTGGACCTGCACTTCCCGGTCGTCGAGGAGCACGAGCGCCGCGTCGACGAGCAGGAGGACGCGATCTTCGCCGACCCGCGCCAGGTCGACGTCGCCGTCATCCACGAGCTGAAGCGCGACCTGGCCGCCTGGCACCGCTTGGCGTGGCAGACGCGCGACGTCATCGTGCGCATGCTCGGCGAGGAGATCCCCACGCTCGGCCAGAACACGCGTCTGCACCTGCGCGACTGCCTGGACCACGCGCGGCAGCTGGTCGACCTGACCGAGGCGGCGCGCGACCGCGCGGCCGGACTGCTGGACCTCTATCTCTCGGTCATGAGCAACCGCATGAACGAGATCATGCGCGTGCTGACGATCATCGCCACCATCTTCATGCCGCTGTCGTTCATCGCGGGCGTCTACGGCATGAACTTCGACCGCGCCGTCTCGCGCTGGAACATGCCGGAGCTGGGCTGGGCCTGGGGCTACGCCTTCGCGGTGGGGCTCATGGCGGCCACGACGGCGGGGCTGCTCTACTACTTCCGGCGGCAGGGGTGGTTCGGAGGACGCGGACGGGCCGCCTCCCCGCAGGAAGGCGGCCCGCGTGTCGAACAGCGAACTGACTAGCGGAACAGGCTCTTGACCCCGCCCCAGGTCGTGTTCTCCTCGGACACCACCTGGTCCACCGCGAACCCGATGTTGACGCCGATGCCGTCGCCGCGCAGCTGGGTCTGCATGACGGTGATGCTGGAGACCGCGTCGTCGACGCGCACGACGGCCAGGTGCGTGTTCCACCAGGGATTGTAGCCTCCGGCGCCGGTCACCGAGTTGAGCACCGTGAACGTCCCGGGCCCGCCGATGTACTGCGAGGCGCCGAACGTGGGATCGCCCACGTAGTCGCCCAGGTAGGTGCCGTTCTGCAGGACGCGCGTGGTGGAGTTGCCGCCGCCGAAGCTGGTCGTGGCGCCCAGGCCGATCGGGCCGACGAAGACCGACCCGGCCGGCAGCGTGCCCGGGAAGGTGTAGGTGATCGTGCCGAACTCGGGCCCCAGCGCCCCCGCCGTGAAGATGGTGCTGAAGTACTCGTAGTTGGTCCAGGTGTAGGTGTCCGGACCGCTGGTCACGCTGCCGGCGGTGTACGGCGCGTAATCCGCGCGCGCGTGGGTCCAGTGAGCCGGGAGCGAGTACGTCACCGTGACGTTGCCGACCCCCGGCACGTTGATCACGGCGCCGTTGGGCACGGGCGACCCGATCGCCGTCGGCGACTGGTCCAGCCAGGTGATGGGAACGATCGCCGCCGCGGCGGCGCCGGCCGCGCCCACGAGCGCGACGAAGGCGAGCAAGGTCACAAGCGCGCTGAGCGGTCTCTGTGTCTTCATGGTCTCTCCGATCGGGTGAGGCGATCAGGGCACCGCGCCGCCCGGCGGTCGCGGCACCGGCTGCGGGCGAGTCGGGAGCCGACGGCGCCGGTTGCGGAGAGCAGCATAGCCGAACGAATAAAGACCGCAATAGTCCTGCATTAAGCTATCCAGTTTCGCAACCGTTCACTCCTCCCCGGTCGCGAACTCCAGCCCGCAGTCGGGGCAGCTCTCGGCATCGTCGGGCAGCGCCGCGCCGCAGGCCGGGCACCCCTCGGCCGGGAACTCCAGGTACGGCGTCTCGACCAGCGAGGGATTGCGGCGCGCGAAGGCGGCGGCCACGATGGGCGCCGCCTCGGCGTAGTCGTCGCGCGCGGCGAAGAGCTGCGTGCGGAAGCCGGCACCGCTGCCGTCGGGCACGGGTTCCAGGATGCCGTCGTGGTTCGCGCGGACGACCGGCAGCACCGCCGAGGC
>VGXH01000475.1 GCA_016873405.1 bacterium | reverse complement strand
TTTTTGGCCGGCAGCTTGATGTACTCGGCGAAGCAACCGTCGCGGCCGATGCCGATGATCACGTCCTGGCTGCAGATGTGGGTCTGGCCGAGCCGGCACTGGTAGCAGGTGCCGCAGATGATGTGGCTCTCGGTCGAGACGATGTCCTTGACCGCGAGGCCGTGGCGGGCAGCCACGTTCGAGCCGACCGCCACGATCTCACCCACCATCTCGTGGCCGATGACGCGGACGGTGCTCTGCTCGCGCTTGAGCGAGTCGAAGATCATGCCCTTGAATGCGACCCGGTTCCAGATGCCGCGGTCCGAGCCGCAGAAGCCGGCGTAGATGACCTTGACCAGGGCGCAGTCGGCGTCGGCCGGCCGGGCGGACTCGTCGAGGCGGGGGGTCGGCTGGCGGGCGGCCTGGAACCCGCGGGTCGTGTCCCAGGGCATGCTTGACTTGTCGTACACCAGGCACTTCATCGTGTCGGTGGACTTCGTCGTGTCGGCGACCACGGGCACCTCCGCGCCCCGGGTCCGGCCGCCCGGGCTCCGTCAGTTGAGTCGGTCCGAGTCGAAGCTCCAGTCGTCGCCGCCCCAGTCTTCGCCGGACGAGCGTTCGTCCTGGCCGTTGCGGCGCTCTTCTTCGTCCAGCAGGTCGTCCAGCGAGACCAGTTCGGGTCCGCCGAGGACTTCGAGGGACAAGTCGCCCGCGTCCTGGTCGCCGAACCCGCGGTCGCTGCCGCCACCCGGGGAGCCGGCGGCCAGCGCGGCCAGAAAGCGCTCCAGCCCGCCCGCCGCGAAACGCGCCTGCGAATGATCGCGCGCGTCGGGCCGTTCGTCGCCGGCGGCGCCCGCCGGCCCGGCGCGGTGGTCGGCCGGCCGATCCACACAGTAACGCGCGACCAGCTCGTCGGCCAAATCAAAGTAGGCGCGGCTGCCCGCCGAGCGGCGGTCGTAGATCACCGCGGGGCGGCCCTTGAGCGCCATCTCGGCCAGGCGCACCGTGCGCGGGACGGCGGTGTCGAAGAGCAGATCGCCGAAGTCCTCCTGGATCTTGGCGGCCACCTCGCGGCCCACGCGCGTGCCCTGCGCCGCCATCGTCAGGAACAGCCCCTCGAGCCGCAGCGGCGCCGCGTGCTCGCCGTCGGCAGGGTCGGTCGCGTAGTTGCGGTCGCGGAAGGTGTCGATGAACTCCAGCAGCGTGTCGAGCGAGTCTCGGCACAGCTCCTCGTTCTGCACCGGCACCAGGTAGCTGTCGGCCGCCAGCAGGGCCGCGCGCGTGGGCGCGCCCAGCCCGGGTGGGCAGTCCAGGAGGATCGTGTCGTAGAGGCTGCGCGCGCGGTCGATCTCCCGCACCAGATCGCCGCCGCGTTCCAGCAGGTGCTCGAGGTAGCGCTCCTCCTCCTCGAGGGTCAGGATGCGGGGCGCGGCGAAGAAGAGGTTCTCGACCGGGGAGGACTGCGCCAGGTCGGCCAGGCGCGCGCGCGCCGTCCACAGCTCGTCCAGGCACCGCGGCAGTTCGTGCGGGCGCAGGCCCAGCGTGCGGCACACGCCGCACTGCGGGTCGAGGCCCACGATCAGCACCGAATGGCCCGACAGCGCGAGCGCGGCGCCGAGGTTGACGGTCGAGGTCGTCTTGCCGACGCCGCCCTTGCGGCTCACCAGGCTGATGACCCGGCCGCCGACCGTGTTCCACGGCGTGCGCCGGCGCGGGAGCAGTTCGGGCAGCGGCGAGCGCGGGGCCTGGGCGTCGGCGGGATCGAAGCGGGGATCGTCCATGATGCTTCTCCTTGCGGGTGCTGATCCTCTCACCAGACGCAGGAAACTAGCAGGCGCCGGCGCGGGGGGCAACCGCAAAGAGGCCGCAAAGGGGCCGTAACGGCGCGCAACCGTGCAGCTTGGGCCGCCGGCTCAGCCGCACATCGTCAGGAGTTTCTTTACGAGGGCCTCGGCGCCGTCGAAGACCTCCGGCAGATCCGCCGCCAGCATGTAGGCCGGCGTCGTCAGCAGGCGGGCGTCGTCGTCGACGACGAGTCCGGTCGGCCCGCTCGCGACATGGCGCGCCCCCATGGCCTCGACGAGCGCCGCCGTGGCGGCATCGGTGCCGATGGTCAGGCGCGGACTGCCGTTGCCGCCGAACAGGCGCGCCAGGATCACCGGCGCGATGCACATCGCGGCGATCGGGCGGCGCTGCGCGCGGGCGTCGCGCAGGAAGGCCTCGACCTCCGGGTGCACGCGGCAGTCGGCGCCGTCGGTCGCGAACGTGCACAGGTTCTTGGCGGCACCGAAGCCGCCCGGCAGCAGCACGCCGTCCACCTCACGCGCGGGCAGTTCGGCCAGGGGCCTGATGACGCCGCGCACGAGCCGCGCCGATTCGACCAGGATGTCGCGCGCCTCGCCCGGCGCGGGCGCGCCCCGGAGATGGTCGATGACATGCATCTGCGCGCCGGACGGCGCACAGGCGATGACCTCCGCGCCGGCCCGACGCAGCGCCAGCAGAGCGGCGCAGGCTTCGTGGGG
>VGXH01000474.1 GCA_016873405.1 bacterium | reverse complement strand
TTGTGCGCAGGGCCAGAGCCAGCAGGATCAGCGCCGGCACCAGGATCCAGATCAGCAGGCGGATCCGCGCGCGGTCGGGACGGCGCCCCAGACCCGCCGCCAGCGCGATGACCGCCGCGAGTCCCGCCGCCACCAACAGGGGGAGCAACGCCCGCACCAGGTCCAGGCGGTCGGGCCGGTGCAGCTCGGCCAGCGACGGGCCCAGGCTGTACCCGTAGACGAACGTCAGCAGCGTATAGGGCAGCGCCGCCGGCGTGCACGTCGTCTCGCCGCGCAGGGCCTCCCCGGTGACCGCGCCCGGGACGATGCGGTCGACGGCCCAGATCCCCGCCGCCTGCAGGAGCCAGGGCATCGTCACCAGAAGCACGCAGCCGAAGACCAGCGCCACCAGCAGCCGGTCGCGGCCGGCCTGGGGCCGGTCGACGAACGCCATCGACAGGACCATGGCCCCCCACAGGAACAGCCCCGACAGGTTGCTCAGCACGCAGGCGGAGATCGCGGCGATGAAGACCGTCACCTGACGCCGGCGCAGGCGACCCGCCGCCAGGTCGAGGTACGCCAGCGCCGCAACGACGGCGAACAGCATCAGGAAGGCGTAGCCGCGTCCTTCCTGGCTGTACCAGACATGGAACGGGTTGATCGCCAGCAGCAGGACCGCCAGCCGCGCCGAACGGCCGTCCAGCAGGCGACCGGCCAGCAGGCCGAACAGCGGCACCGTCAGCACGCCGGCGACGGCCATGGGCAGCCGCAGCATCAGTTCGGGATCGCCCAGCCGCACGGCGAGCCAGGCCACCGCCGTGTAGAGCGGACCCTGGATGGTGTCGTGCACCTGCTCCCAGAAGTCCAGGCCGGCCCCGGGCCGGACCGAATGCCAGGTCATGATCTCGTCGACCCACAGCGACTCCGCGCGCAGGCCCAGCAGGCGGGGCACGGCGGCCAGCAAGGTCATCAGGAACAGGAAGCCGGCCCCGGGCGCGCCGACGTGCGGGGCGTCGACGTCGGCCAGCCAGTCGGCCGGGGGCACGAACGGCGAGCGGCGGTGGTCTGGGGTCATGCATCCGCCTCTGGAACGGGGCCGCCGGGCGGCCGCCGGGTTCGTCAGCGAGCGGCCGGTGGTTGGCCGGCCCGGTATTCCTTCAGCGCCACGTCGATCGTCCCGACCGGCACCTTCGTCTTCATGAGCACCGGCACGCGGCGCGCATCGGCGCTGATGTACAGCGTGATGCGACCCTCGTGCTTGAACAGGCCCTCGCCCTCGAGCACCGGTTCGACCACGAAGCAGTCGAAGCGGCCGGCCGGAACCGTGACCGTCTCGCGGCGGTGCACCACGACCTTCATGTCGTAGTTGCGGCGCGACGTGTGCGCCGGCAGCACCAGATCCCGCCCCACCTCCAGGTCGAGGTTGCGGACGAAGTAGAAGGCCGACAGTTCGTCCTGCACCCCGGCCGGCACCGGCATCTCGTGCCCGTCGCCGTACTTCGCGACGCCGCGTTCCCGGTCGAACGAGATCTCGAGCGTCTTCTTGTAGTCGCCCTCGCGCAGCCGCTTGTAGAAGTAGGCGCTGCTGAAGTCGACCGTATCGATGTAGGTGACGATCTTGTCGCGCACCTTGTAGATCGACGAGAAGAACCGGTTGCTGTTCGCCGTGCTCTCCACATGGTAGCATGTGCGCCCGCCGTGTTCGACGGTTCCGACCACCTCCAGGGTCCCTTCGCCCGCGGTGACCGGCCCGTAGCTGATCTCGAACACCATCCGCTCGCCGGGCCCGTAGACGCAGCCCTGCGGGAGCGCCGTGCCGGCAGTGTCCGCCGCCGCGGCCGCTCCGTCAACCGCCGCTCCGCCAATCGCCGCTCCGTGGACTGCTCCGACGCCCGCCGGCCGCGCGGCGTGGCCCGGTCCGGCCGTCGCCGCGGCCGCCGGCGCCGGCCCGGCGCCAGGAGCGGCGCCAGAAGGGGCGGCGAGAACGGCGGTGGCAGGAATGGCGGTGGCAAGAACGGCGGTGGCACGAACGGCGGCAAGAGCGGCGGCGGCGAGCGCGATCGCCGCCGCCCGTCCCCGCCCGCTGACCTGGGTCGCCACGCGGTCTCTCAGCAAGTCTGCACCTTTCGGTCGGCGTCCGCCGGGCCCACACCCAGCAGCCGGAGGGCCGCCGCAGCCACCGCCGCCGGCGGCAGAGCGTCCAGGCACGGGTGTCCCGGCACGGGACACGCGGTCAGGTCGCAGGGCGAGCAGGGCTCGCACCGCGTGACGCCAACATGGCGCGCGCCGGGCGGGTTCCAGCCGTGCGGATCGGTCGGCCCGAAGACGGTCACCGTCGGCAGGCCCAAGAGCGCCGCCAGGTGGCGCAGCCCGTTGTCCGTGCCGACCAGCAGGTCGCAGGCGCCCAGCAGGGCCGTCATCTCCGCCAACGTCGACGGCGGCGCCACCGCCGAGGGCGGCAGGCGGTCGGCGAGCGCGGCCAGCAGCGCGTCGTCGCCCGGTCCGGGCGCCAGCACGACCCGCGCCC
>VGXH01000473.1 GCA_016873405.1 bacterium | reverse complement strand
TTTTCAAGGTGCCGCTGCCGGAGATCGTCGACTACCACCTGCCGGTGGCCGCCTGCTTCCACAACCTGGTCATCGTCGCCATCCGCAAGGCGTACCCCGGGCACGCGCGCAAGGTCTGCCAGGCGCTGTGGGGCACCGGGCAGATCATGTTCACCAAGAACGTGATCGTCGTCGATGCCGACGTGGATGTGCACGACCTCAACGAGGTGCTCTGGCGCGTGACCGGCAGCCTGGATCCTTCCCGTGACGTGTTCTTCAGCGAGGGCCCGGTCGACCAGCTGGATCACGCGACCAACCTGCCCTGCTACGGCGGCAAGATGGGCATCGACGCCACCACCAAGCTGCCCGGCGAGTACGGCTACCGGCGGCAGTGGCCCGAGCTGGTGACGATGTCGGCCGACGTCAAGGCCGAGGTCGACGCGAAGTGGGCCGCGCTGCTGGCGCAGCTGGGCGCGGGCGGGACGGGCGGGCTGGCGCGATGAGCGAGCCCACGCGCGCCGGCCGCTTCGACCAGGTGCACGCCCGCGAGCAGGGCGCCTGGACGGTGCGCGACCCCGACCGGCACGGCCGCGCCGTGCAGGCGATGTTCGCGCGCATCGCCGGCGTCTACGACTTCATGAACCACTTCCTGAGCGCCGGCCGCGACCGCGCCTGGCGGCGCAACGTGGCCGCTCGCCTGGACGCCGACGCCTGGGAGATCCTGGACCTCTGCGCCGGCACCGGCGACCTCGCCCTGGCGTGCCGCGCGGCGGGTCGCGGCCGCGCCTGGCTGGCGGCGGACTTCTGCCCGACGATGCTGCGCGGCTCGCGTGGCAAGAGGGGTTCTCACGAGTTGCAGCTGCTGGCCGCCGACGCGCTGGCCCTGCCCCTGCGCGACCGCGGCGTGGACGCGGTGACCGTCGGCTTCGGCGTGCGCAACTTCGCCGACGTGCGCGCCGGCCTGGGCGAGATCGCGCGCGTGCTGCGGCCGGGCGGCCAGTTGGTGGTGCTGGAGTTCTTCCGCGACGACCCCGGCGCGCGCGGGCAGTTGCGCGGGGTGGCGCCGCCGCTGCGCGTGGCCATCGCGGCGATGGTGCGGTTGCTCGGGCGCGTCGTGGGACGCAACGGCGGCGCCTATGCCTACCTGCCCGCCAGCATGGACCAGTTCCTGACCGTGCGCGAGTTCCGCGACCTGCTGGCGGAGTACGGGTTCAGCGAGGTCGAGGTCGAACGACAGACGCTCGGGATCGCGCACATCGTCTGCGGGAGGTTGCCGTGAGCGGCGCGATGCAAGCGGGCGCGCCCGCGATCGGCGTCGGCTGGACCGGCGCCAGCGGGCTGGTCTACGGCGTCAGGCTGGTCGACGTGCTGCTGCACGCCGGCCGCGACGTGAACCTGGTCTTCAGCGAGGCGGTGCGCCAGACTGCGCCGGTCGAGATGGGCCTGGATGTGGCCGGCCTCCTGGACCGCCTCTCGGCGATGGGCCCGGGTTCGCTGCGCGTCTTCGACCGCCACGACTTCACGTCGCCGCTGGCCAGCGGCTCGGCGCGGGGCGGCCCGCTGGTGATCGCGCCCTGCTCGATGGGCACCGTCGGCCGGCTGGTGGCCGGCACCGCGGAGACACTGCTGCTGCGCGCGGCCGACGTCTGCTTCAAGGAACGGCGCCCGCTGATCCTGGTCCCGCGCGAGACGCCCCTGGCCACGCACCACCTCGAGCACCTGGCCGAGCTCAGCCGTCGCGGCGCGCTGATCCTGCCGGCGATGCCCGGGTTCTACCACCGGCCGCAATCGCCGGGCGAGATGGTGGACTTCATCGTGCAGCGCGTGTGCGACCATCTGGGCGTCGAGGTGGAGCTGGCGCAGCGGTGGGGGCAGTGATGGCGCGCATGACGGCCGCGGACTTGCGTCGGCGCCAGTGCAGACGGCGGCGGTGACGCGCGTTGAACAGGGACGGCGCTTGCGCCGGCGCAACTCCCCTCACCGATGATCGCCCTCACCCGACCATCACCGCCGCCCGTCCCGCTCCCGCCACCCCGTCACCCGCGCGTCCGCCCAGCCCGCCGCCGCGCCGGCCGGCTCCACGAGCCACCGCAGCTCGAGCCGCTCGATGCCGCGGATGTCGATCGCGGGCTTCGCCACCGCGCCCGGGCCCATGCCGCCGCTGTCCCAGATCGTCCTGCCGTCGCCCGTGACCACAAAGCGCGCCGAGGCGCCGGCGGGCGCGCCGTCCAGCAGGCCGACCTCGCAGCGCAGGTCCGCCGCCCGGCCGTCCACGGCGAAGGTGGCCGAGCCCTCGCCGCTGACCCCGAAGCCGCGCGCCCGCACCAGGCCGCCCAGGCGAAGCTCGCCGGCGGCCGGGGCGGGGGCGGGGGCGGGCGCCAAGTCTGCGGGCGCCAAATCCGCGAGCGCCAAGTCTGCGAGCGCCCGCTCCGCCGCGCCGCGCCCGCCCGCCTCCCGCTCCAGCACCGCGAACTCCCCGATCGTCACCGGGCTGATGCGCACCGGCTCGCCCGCCGACCAGGCGTCG
>VGXH01000472.1 GCA_016873405.1 bacterium | reverse complement strand
GCAAGGCGTCGCCGTGCAGCACGTTGAGCCAGGCGACCAGCAGCGAGCACGGGGCCAGCAGCAGCAGGAGCCAGCCCGCCACGCCGGAGCCGGCGCGGCCCTCGAGCCAGGCCTTGAAGTCGCCGCCGAAGAGCAGGGCCTCGAGCGACGGGGCCAGTTGCCAGGTGCTGACGGCCCCGATCGCGATCGTGACGAAGGCGGCCACCGGGCGCAGCGCGGCCAGGCGCGGCGCCACCGCGCGCGGCAGCAATTGCCAGCAGTGCGCGCCAAGTAGCAGGAAGAAAGGCCCCAGGATCAGGACCGACAGCACGCCGACGACGCGACCCTCCACGAGCGGGGCGAAGACCAGGGCGGCCAGGAAGCCCAACACCACGCTCGGCAGGCTGGCCATGATCTCGATGACGGGCTTGACCTGGGCGCGGGTCCGGCGCGGCAGGAACTCGCTCGTGTAGACCGCCGCCAGCAGCGCGATCGGCAGCCCGAAGAGCAGCGAATAAAACGTCGCCTTGAGCGTTCCGTAGACCAGCGGCACCAGGCTCAGCTTGGGCTCGGTGGCGTCGGTGGCCGACGAGGATTGCCAGACGTAGGCCGGCGCGGCGTAGCCCTCGTACCACATGGGCCGCATGAGCATGCCGAGGCTCAGGTCGGCATGGGGCGCCTCCAGCCGCCAGAGGCCGCGCCCGGCGTCCCCGAGCGCGAGCAGCCGGTCCTGGCGCGGCGACAGCGCCACCCTGCGCACGGCGCCGGCGGCGCTCTCGACCCGGCCGACGCGCCGCGCGTTGGCGGCGTTGAAGACCTGCAGCGTACCGTCCGCGTAGCCCGCGGCGAGCAGGCGCGAACGCTCGGAGGCGGCCAGCGCGGTGACCGCCGCGGTGCCCTCGTGCAGGCGGCGCGCGCGGGCCAGCTGCACCGCGCGGTCATCCGCGCCGGGGACCGGGAACCAGATCCCCACGCCACCACGGTCGTCGCCCACCGCGAGGGAGACCTTCCCCGCCAGGAAGGTCACCGTCGTCAGCGCCGCCCCCGGCTCCGGCAGCAGATCCTGGCGGCCGGCCACGCGGAACTCCGCGCCCTCTGCGGCCAGGGCCAGAAGCTGCCCGTCAGCGGCCAGCAGCAGCGCGAGCGTGCCGGTGTCGTTGAGCATGAGGCGGGTGGACACAGCCGCCTCTGCCGGATCCAGCGCCAGGTCGCCGCCGCGAACGCGCGCGGTGGTCTCGCCGGTCAGCAGGTTGCGCTTCCAGGTGACCAGCCGGTGATGGAAGACCGCGGCCGAGTCGAGCGCCGCGATCATCATGCCGCTGCCCGTGACCGTGGCGTCCAGCAGGCGGATCGGCGAGTCCGCAAGCGCGACCGGCGGATCGGGCGTCACGCTCACCGCCTGGCGGCGCCACTGCCCCTCCGGCGTCAGCGTGACCAGCCCGGCGCCGAGCGGCCGGCTCTCGCCGACCGCCAGCGCCCGCAGGTCCGGGGTCACCTCGGCCTCGGCGAGGAAAGAGAGCGCGAACTCGACGGCGGCCGTCACCACCGAGCCGTCGGCGAAGCCGAGGACCAGCCTCTCTCCCCCCGAGACCGCGACCGTCGGCGTCAGCCCGGGCGCCACCTCCAGGCGATCGAGGACGGCGCCCGTGCCGAGATCCTGCACGACGACCGTGCCGCCCGGCAGGAGCGACCACGACATCGTGCCGTAGGCGTCGATCCGCGCGGCGACGGCAGCCGACGCGGGATCGGCCGTCGCCGCGACGCCGGCGGCTTCCGGTTCGAGGCGCGCCGGGCGCAGCAGAGGCAGCACGACCCAGACCAGGAACAGGCCGACCAGCGACACGGCGACGATGCCGCCGATGCCGCTGGTCGTGATCAGGCGCCTGGCGACCCGGTCGGCCAGCAGGACCGCGGGGCGCGGCTTCCGGCTGTAACGCCTGCCGGTGAAGGAGGCGGGGCTGTCGCCTGGCGATGCGGACATGCGCGTGCCGGCTCTCCTAGAACGCGGGCTTGATGCCGACGGACTTCAGTTCCTCGCGGGCCACGGACGCCGGCACCGGCAGGTAGCCGTCCTTGAGGACCACTTCCTGGCCCTCGCGGCTGAACAGGAAGCGGATGAACTCGCGCCGAAGGTCGTCGAGCTGGCTGCCGGGCTTGTAGTTGACGGCCAGCAGGAGGAAGCGCGACAGCGGGTAGTCGCCGCTGTAGGCGTTCTCCGGTTCGGCGGCCACGAAATCGGCGCTGCCGGCCTCCAGGGCCAGCGGCACGGCGCGCACGTCGGACGTCTTGTAGCCGATGCCGCTGTAGCCGATGCCGTACTTGTCCGAGGCGACGCCCTGCACCACCGAACTGCTGCCCGGCTGCTCCTTGACCTCGTCGCGGTAGTCGCCCTTGAACAGCGCGTGCTCCTTGAAGTAGCCGTAGGTGCCGGAGGCGCTGTTGCGGCCGTACAGGCTGATGGGCTTGTCCTTCCACGGTCCGGTCAGGCCGAGATCGCCCCAGGTCGCGATCCGCTTGCCGTAGCCGCCCTTGAGGGTCTTCGA
>VGXH01000471.1 GCA_016873405.1 bacterium | reverse complement strand
ACGGCATGAGCTATGCCGGCGGCAGCGGCGGCCTGTTCGTCGGGTCGTTCTGGGTGGGCGTCGACGCCAACTACGTCTGCGCTCGCGACTACAGCGGCACGACGCCCGAGACCTTCGAGTGGGTGGTCGCTTCGACGCCGAACGGTCGCGTCAAGGACCTGGGCACGACCGGTTCGGACCAGACGTTCCAATCGGTGTTCACCGACGCGGGCCACGCCGCGCCGAAGCCGCTGCGGGTCGAGCAGACCAGCATGACCTTCGCCACGCCGGACAACGACCGCTTCGTGATCCTGGAGTATCGCCTGACGAACAACGGCGCCGCGGCGTTGCCGGCCCTGTACAACGGCGTCTTCTGCGACTTCGACATCAACGATTCGGCCGCCAACTTCGGCGGCACCGACGCCGTGCGCAAGCTGACCTACATGTACAGCACCGGCGGGCCGTACTTCGGGATCGTGCTGCTCGGCTCCACGCCGGCCACCGGCCTGCGGCTGATCAACAACACCACCTACGTGTACCCGCTGGCGACCATCGACAACAACTCCCGCAACAAGTTCATGCGCGGGACGCTGGGCGTGACCACGGCGGCGACGGCCGGCGACTGGTCGGCGGTCACCGCCAGCGTGGCCAACCTGCCCGGAAACGGCGGCCAGACGATCGTGGCCTACGCGCTGGTCTACGGCTCGACGCTGGCCGAGCTGCAGGGGGCGGCGGACGCGGCCAACGCCCTGTACTCGCCGGTGGCCCCGGTGACGGGCGACGTGCCGGTCAAGGTGCTGCACCTGGCGCAGAACCACCCCAACCCGTTCAACCCCTCGACGCAGTTCGAGTACGTGATCGCCGGCGCCGGGCACGTGCGCATCGACGTCTTCGACATGGCGGGCCGCCGCGTGCGCACGCTGGTCGACGAGGCGCGCTCGGCCGGCACGCACACGGCGACGTGGGACGGCCTGGACGACGCGGGCAACCGCGCGCCGTCGGGCACCTACTTCTGCCGGATGACCAGCGGCGGGGAGACCAGCAGCCGCAAGATGACGATGATCAAGTGACGATGATCAAGTGATCGACTAGTCAACATCCCGGCGCCGCGCTACAGTGGCGCCCGGACCGGGGCCCCGACCACCGCTGGTCGGGGCCCCTTCACTTGCCGGCGGTCGCTTCTTTGGCCGGCGTTTTTCGGCGAGGTGCCCGTTTGTCCGCATTGGCGCGCCACCACCGCCTGCTCCTGGGCCTGCTGCTGGGCTGGACGTTCGCCGCCACCACGGCGCGCGCCCTGCGCGGGCCGAACGACTTCGCGCTGGCGCACTGGCTGCTGGACTGGCGGCTGGGGCCGCTCAAGCGCGGGCTGCCCGGCTCCCTGCTGGCCCTGGCGACCGGCGGCGCGCCGGACGCGGCGGCGGCCACGGTGGCGGCGTGGTGCGTGTTCGCCGCCTCGACGGCGGCCCTGCTGTACGCGCTGTGGCAGGTCGCCGGCCGCGGCCGCGACGCCGGCGGCGCGCTGGTGGCGCTGGCGGTGGCGGGCTCGCCGCTCATCGTCATGCACGCGCACCTGGTGGGCTACTTCGACGGCGCGGTGATCGCGCCCGTGGTGCCCCGCGGCGATCGCGCTGGCCCTGCGCGGGCGCGCGGCGGCGGGCTCGCTGCTGCTGGCGGTGGCCGTGGCCGCGCACGAGATGGCGCTGCTGGTGGCGCTGCCCGCGTTCCTGCTGGCGGTGCGGGGCGATGGCGGCGATGTGCGCCGCGCCGCGGCGCCGTCCCTGGCCGTGTTCGCGCTCGTGGCCGTGGCGCAGGCGCTGCAGCCGCCAGGTGCGTTGCAGGGGGCGGCCGCCGCCCGCCTGGCCGCGCAGCCGGGGCTGGATCCGGTCATCGCCGCGTCGCTGCCGGGGTGGCTCACCGATTCGTTCCTGGAGAACCTGCGCCAATGCGCGGGTGGCGCCTGGGAGCGCGCGCTGTGGGCCGTGGCGCCCGCGCTGGTCGCGCCGGCCCTGCTCGCGCTGCTGTGGCGCGCGCGGCCGGCGTGGCGTTCGCGCGGCATGGCGGCGGTCTTCCTGGCGGCGTGCGCGCTGCCGCAGGCCGCGCAGCTGTTCGCCTGGGATGCGCCGCGCATCTGGACGTGGTCGCTGCTGGCGGGGCTGCTGGGGACCTGGGTGGTCACCGCGACGGCGCGGCCTGCCGCGGACCGTCCGTTCGCCTGGCCGGTCCGTCTGGCCCTGGTCGCCGTGCTGCTGGTGGACCTGTGGCCGACGATCCCGCTCATGGACTCGCAGGCCGACCGGCTGCCGCCGGCCGTGCGGCTGCTGCTGCACCTGCCGGTGCTGGCCGGCGCCGTGGCGCTGGCCGGGGGTCGGTGGCGTCCGGCCGGGACTGCCGGCGCGATGGACGGCCGCCCTGAATTCGAGTAGCCTGGACGGAGTTCCTTCGGCGCCAACTCGACCGCATCCGCGCCTGCCGGCGCCGAGCCGCGACGACCCCTCCCGCACAGGAGAATCCGCCATGAAGAAGCTCGTGCTCATCGTCGCCTT
>VGXH01000470.1 GCA_016873405.1 bacterium | reverse complement strand
ACCAGATGGATTCTCAAGCCATCCTCTCAGCGGTCGAATATCCGGACAGGCATGTCCCCTGCTGATCCCGGGCGCCGCCAAGAGGTTCGGTATGCGCACACATGGTCCCGTCGCCGTGCCGGCCGGTCACGGCCGCAGTCTCCCGCTTTCCCTGCGCCTGTCGCTGCTCTGTGGCGGCCTGGTCGCGCTCATGACCCTCGGCACGGTGGCAACGCTCATGACGTTGCGGGCCCAGCGGGCCGACGGCCTGGTGATCAACCTGGCCGGCAGGCAGCGCATGCTCTCCCAGAAGTTCGCCAAGGAAGCCCTCGCCGAGCGGTTGGCCGCCGAAGGCGAAGTGCGCCGCAGCGCCGCGGCCGCGCGCGAAGCCACGGCCGGGCTGTACGGCGCCACCGCCGACGCGCTCCGGAACGGTGGCCGCACCTGGCTGAATGTCGACCGCACCGGCGAGGTGTCGCTGCCGGCCACGACTGACCGGCGCATCGGCGAGTGCCTGGACGCGGCAGCCGCGCAATGGGACGTGCTGCGGACGGCCGCCGACAGGCTGCGCTCGGCGGCGGACGGGGACACCGCGCCGGTCGGCGAACTGATGGGCGCGAGCGTGGCGGTCGTCGGAACCCTGAACAAGGCGGTAGCGCTCTACCAGGCCCGCGGCGAGGCGCGCGTGCGCACGCTGATCTGGATCCAGTTCGGCTCGCTGGCCCTGGCCCTGGCCACCTTCGCCGCCACGGTGCTGTACATCGTGCGGCAAGTGACGAGGCCGATCGAGACGGTCGTCCGCGAGATGCGGGCAGGCTCGTCCGAGCTGGCCGGCGCCGCCGGTTCGGTGGCGCAGGCGAGCACGTCGCTCGCGGGGCAATCGTCCGATCAGGCGGCCCGCCTGCAAGAGACCACGGCGTCGCTGGCGCTGGTGGCCTCGCTCGCCGGACAGAACGCCGCCGCCAGCGACGACGTGGGCGACCTGACCGGGCGCGTGCTCACGGCGGCCGAGAGCGGACGCCAGGCGATGGCCGCGATGATGGAGGCCATGGACCGCATCAGCTCCTCGGCGAAGGACACGGCGCAGATCATCCAGTCCATCGACGGCATCGCCTTCCAGACGAACCTGCTGGCGCTCAATGCCGCGGTCGAGGCCGCCCGGGCCGGGGAGGCCGGCCGCGGCTTCGCGGTCGTGGCCGAGGAGGTCCGCAACCTGGCGCAGCGCAGCGCCGAAGCCGCGCGCAGCAGCGGTTCGCTGCTGACCGGCTCCGGTCGCAACGTCGAAGCCGGGGTCGCGGCGGCGCGGGCGCTGGAGGGCGTGTTCGCGGAGATCGCCGACGGATCGGCGCAGGTGACCAGCCGCATGGGCAGCATCACGACGGCCGTCGGCAAGCAGACGCACGAACTGGATGGCCTGCACGCCGCCATGGGCCACCTCGACGACCTGACGCAGGGTGGCGCCGCCGCGGCCGAGCAGTCGGCCGCCGCCGCCGAGCAGCTGGCGGCGCAGGCGCAGCAGGTCGACGCCGTGGCGCAGCGGCTGGCGGCAGTGGTCGGCTCGCGCTGAGCTGCATCCCTCGCGCCGGAATTCGCGTATAGTGGCGTTCGGCCTCCACCGCGCCCCGGGCGATCCCGGGGGGCGTGGTCGGCTGCCGTCACCGCGACCCCAGCCCGGAGCATGCGCCATGGCCCTTTCGCGCCGCGATTTCCTGAGGACCACCGCCCTGGCCGCCGCGGCCGCCGGCGCCCTGCGCCCCGGCGCGGCCCGCGCCGACTTCACCCCCCTGCGCAGTTCCCGCCCGTTGAAGATCCTGGTCCTGGGCGGCACCGCCTTCCTGGGCCCCTCGGTGATCCACGAGGCGCGCGCCCGCGGCCACGAGATCACGCTGTTCAACCGCGGCCGCACCAACGCCGACCTGTTCCCGGACCTCGAGCGGCTGGTCGGCGACCGCGACGGCCAACTGGACGCGCTGCGCGGGCGTCGGTGGGACGTCTGCCTGGACAACAGCGGTTACATCCCGCGGATGGTGCAGGAGTCGGCGGAATTGCTGGCCCCGAACATCGGCCAGTACGTGTTCATCTCCTCCATCTCCGTGTACGCGGACTTCTCGAAGCGCGGGCTGTACGAGAAGTCGCCGGTCGCGGTCATCAGCGACGAGCAGGTCGCCGCGGCGAAGACCCAGCGCGACGTGACCGGCGAGAATTACGGCGCCCTGAAGGCCCTGTGCGAGCAGGCCGCGCAGAAGGCGTGCCCCGGGCGCGCCTGCATCATCCGTCCCGGCCTGATCGTCGGGCCGATGGACCGCACCGACCGCTTCACCTACTGGCCGGTCCGGGTGTCGCGCGGCGGCGAGGTGCTGGCGCCCGGCGCGCCCGACACGCCGACGCAGGTGATCGACGTGCGCGACCTGGCCGACTTCGTCGTGCGCTGCCTCGAGGAACGCACCACCGGCGTCTTCAACGCCACCAGCCCCGCGGGCGAATTGACCATGGGCGAGCTGCTGGAGACCTGCCGGCGCGTCTCCGGCTCGGACGCCGCCTTC
>VGXH01000469.1 GCA_016873405.1 bacterium | reverse complement strand
CACGAGCACCCGGCGCTGGGCCTGCTGGAGCGCGGCCACTCGCGGCAATGCGGCTGCCTGGTGCGCGGCGAACTGGAAGGGCGGGCGGTGGCGTTGTTCGACTACCGCTACGTGACCGGCCACGGCAAGAATCGCGCGACGCACCGCTACGGCGTGGCGGTGCTGGACCTGCCGTTTCCGGTGCGTCCGCTGTGCGTGCGGCCGGAGCACGCCCTCGACAAGGTGGGCGAGTTCTTCGGCGCCGACGACATCGATTTCGAGTCGGCCGAGTTCAGCCGTCGCTTCCACGTCTCGGCCGCCGACCGCAAGTGGGCGTACGACATCATCCACCCGCGGATGATGGAGTTCCTGCTGGGCGCGCCGGCGGGATTCGGGCTGGAGATGGGCAGCCAGGAGATCGCCGTCTTCCGGCGCGGCTATTCGGGCGTGCCCGAGCACGAGCAGGCGCTGAGACTTCTCAGCGGCGTGAGCGAGCGCATCCCCGACTTCGTCATCCGCCAGCAGAGGGGCGAATCGCCATGAGCGCCTGGGTGTTCCTGATCCCGCCGGCCCTGCTGGTCGGCTGGTACGTCCTGACCTACAACGCACTGGTGCGCCTGCGCCAGCAGGTGGACGAGTCGTGGTCCGGCATCGACACCGAGCTGCGCCGGCGCTACGACCTGATCCCCAACCTGGTGGATGTCGTCAAGGGTTACGCCGCGCACGAGAGCCGCGTGCTGGAGAACGTCGTCGTGGCGCGCGACCGGGCCGCGGCCTTCGGCGGCACGCCGAGCGAGCAGGCGGCGCAGGAGCGCGAACTCACCGCCGGCGTCGACCGCCTGCTGGCCGTGGCCGAGGCCTATCCCGACCTGAAGGCCAGCGCGCACTTCCTGCAGCTGCAGCACGAACTGGCCGACACCGAGGACCGGATCCAGTCCGCCCGCCGCTTCTTCAACGCGAACGTGCGGGACCTCAACACGCGCGTGGCGGTGTTCCCCAGCAACCTCGTGGCCGCCTCGTCGGGCTTCAAGGCGGTCGAGTTCTTCGAGGTCGAGAAGGCCGCCGTGCGCCGGGCGGTGGATGTCTCGTTCGTGGACTAAAGATTTCACTCACTTATGCCGGAATACGGCCGATCCTTACGCCGGATCGGCCGTTCGCGTGCGGCGTCCGCCGGCTCGCGGCGTGTCGGGCGCGCGAGGCAGCCCGGGAATCCGGAGAGGTCCATGACCGCGGATTGCGATACCCAACAGACGGCGCGTGTGGCGGAACTCGAGGAATCCCTCGCGCGGGAGACGGCCGCCCGCCAGGACGCCGTCGCCCTGGCCCGCCAGGCGGAGGAAGCGAAGCAGCGGTTCCTGGCCAACATGTGCCACGAGCTGCGGGGGCCGCTCAACGGGCTGCTGGGCGCCTCGGAACTGGCGCTGGGCACGCCGCTGCCCGCCGAGGCGCGCGAATACCTCGAGCTCATCCGCCAGTCGGCCTTGGCCTTGGCCGAGCTGGTCGGCGGCGTGCTGGACATCACGCTGCTGGAGGCCGGCCGCCTCGAGCTGAGGAGCCAGCCCTTCGACGTCCGCGCCTGCCTGATCGAGACGGTGGCGCAGTTCGCGCCCGCCGCCGTCGGCAGGGGGCTGGCGCTGCGCCTGCAAGCAGGTGAGGGGCCGCCGCTCGTGGTCGATGGCGACCCCCTGCGCTTCTGCCAGGTCGTCGGGCACCTGGTCGGCAACGCCGTGAAGTTCACGACCGAGGGAACGGTCACCGTCCTGCTGCGCGCCCGTCCGCGGCCCGGCGGGACCTGCGAGCTGACGGTCAGCGTGCGCGACACGGGCCCGGGCGTGCGTCCGGAGGATCTCGAACGCATCTTCGCGCTGTTCGCGCAGGCGGACGGCAGCCAGACCCGCGTGCACGGGGGTGCCGGGCTGGGGTTGAGCATCAGCCAGAAGCTGGCGCGGCTGATGGGCGGCGGGCTGGGCGTGTCCAGCGTCCACGGCCGGGGGGCCGCCTTCCACTTCCACGTGGAGTTGCCGCTGACCGTGGCGCCCGCCGACGGCGAGGCGCAGCCGGCGCGTCGCCTGCCCTTCTGAACGCCCGCGCCGGGCCCGGCGACCCCGCTCATTCCCCGCGACGGCCGCGCCGGGCGCTTGGTGGCGCGCCGTCGCGCCGCTATATTCGCCGCGCCGCCTTCGGCGCCGGCCGCGCCCGGCCCGCCGAGCTTCGCCTCATCGCGCCCGTTCCACGCCGGGAGTCCGTACCATGTCGAACGCCCTGTTCACGCCGTTCGCGAAGCGTCGCGAGTCGATCCGCCTGGACGCGGCGCTCTGCGCCGTGACGAACCTGCCGGTCTGGGCCGCGCAGTTCAAGCTGGGCACGGCCGGTTACCGCGACCTGCTGGACCCGGAGGACTTCTTCAACACCGGCGTGCCGTTCAACGCGCTGACCTGCGCCGTCTTCCTGGAGGCCCGCGCGCGGCTGGCGGTGGCGCGCGGGCTGCGGGCCCTGCACGTGGGCGGCGAGGTGCGTCCCCACACGCAGGAGTTGATCGACCTGGCCGCGCGCATCTATGCC
>VGXH01000468.1 GCA_016873405.1 bacterium | reverse complement strand
TTCGCGGCCATGCGGGCGCCGATCAGTTCCTTCATCTCACGGCGCGCGATCACCTTCTCGATGTCCTCGGTCCGCGAGTCGGCCAGGTAGTCGCCCAGGCTGGTGCTGTTGTCGCTGTCTTCGGACGAGGATTCGGCGTCGAGCGAGACGATCGTGGCCACGGCCACCTCGCCCAGCATGCCGTCGAGTTCGCCGATGTCGATCGCCAGCCGCTTGGCGACCTCCGCGTCGGTGGCCGGACGCCCGAGCTGGACCTCGAGCGTGCCGTAGGCCTCCTCCAGCATCGGGGCCTTTCGCCGCAGCGAGCGCGGGAACCAGTCCTGGCTGCGCAACTCGTCGAGGATGGCGCCGCGGATGCGGGGAATCGCGTAGGTCTCGAACTTGATGCCGCGCTCCGGATCGAAGTTGTCGATGGCCTGCAGCAGGCCCAGCAGACCGGCCGAGACCAGGTCGTTGAACTCGACGTAGTGCGGCAAGCCCACGGCCATGCGTCCGGCCACATACTTGACGATCCGGGCGTGGAGATCGACGAGGCGACGCCGGGCGTCCTGGCAGTTCTCGCGCCGGTAGACGCGCCACACGTCGAGGTGCGGGATCGTCTGGAGGGTCTCGGTCATGCGGAGGCCTTTCTGGAAGCGGATCCGCCGCCCGAGCAGCAGATTCCGTGCCATGACGGGGGGCTCATTCGCGTTCTCCGCGGCCGCGCGGGACGAGGGCGCCCGAGCGCACCAGCAGCAGGAGCAGTGATCCCAGCAGGAAGAACCCCAGGTAGGAGATCGCCGCCCGTTTCAGCACGGCCAGCGTGCCCCAGCCCTGCCACAGGCCGACCACGAGGGCGCAGGCGGCCGCGCCCACGGCGACCACCTGGATCAGGTGGGCCATCACCGGCGCGCCTCGTCGTCAAGACGGGCGGCCGACGGTCCGGCCGGCGGCAGCACCAGGGCGGCCAGCGCCGCCGAGGCGCCCACGGCCAGGTCCCCGCCGTGGAGCGGATCGCGGCCGACCAGGGAGACCGCCAAGGGGACGGTCTCCAGCACGTCGAGCAGCTTGCCGGGGCGCCGGGTCCGGTCCAGCCGCGAGAAGGCCACCCAGTCGCAGTTCCAGTCGCGGGCCTGCGCCGCGAGTTCGGTCTGGTCGCCCGGGTCGCGGTCGGCGGCGACGACGAGGTGGCGATGGAATCCCAGGTGCGGCGCCAGCCAGGCGTGGAGCGCGCCCCCCAGGGCCAGGGCCGGGTCGTCGAGGCGCGGCAGTTCGATCAGCACCGCGTCGTAACCCGCGAAGTGGGGTTCGGCCCCGGTCAGATGCCGCGCGTCGTTGACCACGGCCGCGTCGTAGCCGCCCGCCGAGGCGACCTCCTGCAGGCGGTGGACGTGCCCGGGGTCAGCGGGCAACACGGCCAGCACCAGCGTGCGCCTGCCGCGGGCCTGGAGCCGCGCGGCTGCCGCCAGCACCAGGTCCGAGCGGCCGCAGCCGCTGTCGCCGAGGAAGGCGTGGCAGCCGTAGAACCCGTCCCAGTCGCAGTTGCTGGCGCGCAGGTGCGTCGAGAGCCAGGCGCGCAGCTCGCCGGGGTCGCGCGCGGCGCGCCCGAGGGCGGCGGCGCAGCGGGCCTGCAGCCGCCGCACGACGGCGGGCGAGGCCCCGGCGGCCAGCAGCGCGCCGGCGGCGGGATCCCGCGCCAGCCAGGTCTCGTCGGCGCGTCCGCGTTCGTAGCCGGCGGCGACCTCCTCGACCAGGGACTCGATGCGCTCGATCTCCAGCCGCAGCTCCGGCGGGATGCCGGCCCCGGCGTCCGGCCTGAACGACGGCGGGCCGCCGCGGCCGCCGCGCGCGAGGGGACCCGGCGGCCGGACCACGACCTCGACGCCGCGCTCCTGGCCCAGCCCCAACTCATGGCGCCGGGCGACCGACCGCGTGCTGAGGATCACCGCGTCGTCGCCGAAGCGCTCGCGGATGCGCCGATGCGCCGTCGCCAGCGACGGCGCCGCGATCACGACCGGATCCTGGTCAGGCGTGCGCCTGCTGTTCGAGCCGGTTGCCATGGGTCACCACCGTTCCGGCGGACACGATCGAGGCCGAGGAGCCGACCTCGGTGTAGCCCATGACCGCCAGGTTGGGGTACGTCGGCTCGACGAGCCGTTTGACGAAGATGCGGATCGGCGTCGGCACCAGCAGCACGGGCGGCGTGCCGCCGGCGTAGGCCGCCCGCAGCACGCCTTCGAGGCGCCCGAGGAACTCGCGCGTGAAACCCGGGGCGATGGCCACGCCGCCGCTGGCCTCGGAGTTCGCCGCTGCCGTCACCAGCGCCTGCTCGCATTCGGGATGCAGGGCCACCACGTGCAGCTTGCCGGCGCCGTCGGCGTAGAGCGCGGTGATGGAACGGCCGAGCGCCTCGCGGACGCGGGCCACCAGGAAGTCGGTGCCGTGCGCGTTCGCGCCCTGGTTGGCGAGCGTCTCCAGGATGGTGACGATGTCCCGCACGGGCACCCGCTCGTGCAGCAGGGCCCGCAGGACGTTGTGCAGCGTATTGACGGGCACGCGGGGG
>VGXH01000467.1 GCA_016873405.1 bacterium | reverse complement strand
TTTTTCGCGGAACGCGACGTCGTGGCTGCGGATGAGTTCGAGCGGCGAGCCGCGGCGGCGCAGGACCAGATCGCGGGCCTCCAGGATCATGTTCACCCGGCGTCCCGGCAGGACGATCGGCGCGCAGCCGAGCATGATCGACTCGCCGTCGAGGGTGACGATCTTCGTGTAGATCACGTCGCCGGGGCTCAGCGTCGTCGAGGCCTGCCGCTCATTCACGACGACGTCGCGCTTCAGCAGCAGGTCGCGCAGCGCCATGCGCTGGCCAGGATCGACCGACACCACCTGGCAGAAGGTGTACGGCTGGGCGCAGGCTTCCTCCAGCCAGCGCCGCTCGTACGAGTCCAGGTCGCCTCCGCGCCTGGCCAGGAAGTGTCGCGCCGGGGAGACGGCCGGCAGCGAATCGCCCCCGGCCGTGGTCACGGTGCCGTCGGGCCGCCGGCGGTGCTTTGCCGCATGGCGGCCGGGCTCCCAGTCGAACAGCATCCAGGCGACGAAGGCGTGCGGGATCTCGGGCCAGGCTTCCGCATCAAGCGCCTCGTCGGCCCACAGCGTGTACTCGTCCCACGCCATCTCGAACGCCGTCCGGCCGTAGTCGCGGTGGAAGAGCGACGTTATCCGGTCCACCAGTTCGCTCTCGGTGCGTCGCATGCGGAGCCAGCCGGCCTCGACCGGTGACGCCGCCGCCTGCTGCTTCGGCAGGCAGCACTTCTTGTACTTGCGGCCGCTGCCGCAGGGGCAGGGCAGGTTGCGGTCGAAGGACATGAAGGGCTCCCGCGAAGGTGATTCGGATCACGGCGAAGGGACGCCTTGCGCCGGCACAAGTGACCGCAGATCAACAAAGACGCCATCACGGCTTGCGCGCCGGCCGGCGGCCCGGGCCGGCCGGGTGCAATCCCGCAACCGCCAAGTCGCGAGGCGTATTATAGTCCCTCAACGGCCGGCTGTCCCACCCCAGCCATCGCAGAAAGGACCGACCATGTTCGAACGCGCCATCATCCACGTCGCCGGGCCCGCCGGGGCCGGCAAGACTGCCTTCATCGAGCAGCTGGTCCACGCCCTGCGCGCGGAAGAGGTGGCCTGTGTCCGGGGCATCGCGGACACCTCCGCCCGTGAGCCGTCCGAAAGCGCGCCGGAAGGGCAACCGGAACTGGACCGCTGGCGCCGGGCCGGGGCCACGGTCGTGGCGCTGTATCGATTCGATCCCGGAGACGGCTCGATCGCCGACGACTTCTACGCGACAGACGTGATGGCCACGTTCGCCAGGGTAATGGTGATCGAGGGCGATAGCCCGGTCGACACGGTCGACCTGGAGGTGTTCGTCGCGCGGCCCCCCGGACCGGGCGCCACGCTGCTGCGCCGCGCGCGACGCGACCAGGCCGCCGAACGTCAGGCGCAGTTCGACGCGATGATGCGGACGATGGCGACCGCCGACCGCCTGCTCGGCGGCGCGGGCAAGCACATGCTGGACCCGGAGGTGGCGGCCGAGGCGCGCCGCGCGTTTGCCGCCGGTCCGGCCGGCGAGAGCGCGACGGCCGAGAAGTGGCAGCTGGCCGCGGGATACGAAGGCCTCGCGCGCGCCCAACTGGTCATCGCCAACCTGTTCAGCCCGGACGAGCAGGCGCTGGCCGCGCCGTTCCTGCGCGAGGTGGCGCGCCTGCGCAAGGACCAGGACGTGTTCGATGACGTGATCAGCTGGCGCGGCTCGCGCGTGGCGATCACGGCCGTGGCCGGCAACGTGCTGGACGCGAAGGACCCGGAGCTGCGCAAGGCGGTGGCGAGGGTCAGGCGGGGGGTGCGGGGGGTGGGGTGACTTTCGGGGTACCATGGAAGTCACCACGGAAGTCGCCATTCGAGTTGCTGCCATGCAATCGAGCCTAATGGAGCGTCAAGAGGCCACGCAGGGTGACAAGGGGTCACCGAGGTTATGACGAGTTTGCTAACTCGTTAATCTGCAAAAAGATACATAAAGGACAGAGTGGCGACCGGGATCCTGAATGTCCTTTATAGGCTGTCCAGGCGCACACGGACGAACACATGACGTGCTCAACTGGCGCGGCGATCGCGTGCCGATCGCTGCGGCCATGGGCAAAGCGCGCAGGATACACCAGATGGACGAGAGCGAATCGTCGCGAGGTTGTGATTTGTTGCGCCGGCACAAGCGGCATGCAATCAAACATACGCACCATACGGCAACTACGACCATTGAAGGCGCACCCAATCGGCACGGCACCACACCTCCGACCATTGGCCGCCGCCCGCTCGCTCTGTCGCCACCGCGCAGCGCTGCCTAGATTGTGCGCCGCACCGCCGCCACCACCCGCGAAGTGAGCTTACGATGCCCGCGTTGACCCTCAAGCACCTCGATCCCCTCGCGCTGTTCAGCATGGCCCCATCCGTGATCGTGCGCCGCGGCAAGGCGTACTTCAACGGCGGGCGCGTCGAGTCGATCAACCTCGACGAGCCCGACACGGCGATCTGCCAGGTCGACGGCGACTCTGGCGAGTACACCGTGACGATCGGGCTCGGCAAGGGCGCGCGGCGGCCGA
>VGXH01000466.1 GCA_016873405.1 bacterium | reverse complement strand
CGCGCTCACGGCAAGCGTGGCGCCGGCGGGCAGCCAGAACACGGTGAATCCGAGGTTCAGCGACAGCGCGCCCGGCGAAGCCACCTCCAGCCGCCAGCGCCGGCCGCCGTCGGGCGTTCGCTCCCACGCGCCGGTCGTGCCGGGCTCCGCGCGCACGGCTTCGGGCACGGCGAAGCGCCAGGGCAGGCCGGCGGCCTCGCGCGCGGCGTCCTCGGCAGCGAGATCCGCCAGCGGGGGCAGCGCGACGGTCAGCCGCGCGGCGGCGGCGCCGGCCGCTGCCGGCGCCAGCAGGCCGGCGGCGGCCGCGACCAGGAATCCCAGCGCCTGCGACTTCGCGTTCATGACGACTCCTCGTTCGTGCTGACGCCGGTCGGCGTCGTCCCCCGGTAGTCCACGGCCTCCACGGCCTGCCAGGCCAGAAACCAGCCCAGCCCGACCTGCGAGACATAGTGCTTGCGATCGTGCAGGCGCGACCAGCCCGAAAGCCACGAGGCGGCCCACAGCGGCGGGCGCCAGCGGCGCAGCCCCGCCGCCCGCGCCGCGTTCAGCCACGGCACGGCGCCGACGAACGCGTGGCCGGAGGCTGCGTGGTCCTTGCGGAACGGCTTCCAGTCCGGCGTCGGGACATCGGCGCTCGGGCGGTCGGCGCCCAGAACGCGCTGCACGGTCCACAGCAGGGGCAGGCCGACGACCATCGCCTCGAAATTCGCGCGGCCCCAACGGCTCACCGGACCGGAGCGCCACCAGGCGTCGATGGCCGCCACCGCGGCCCAGACCAGGAACCAGGGACGCTGGCCGCCTTCGTAGCCGACCCGGGCCACGCGCGCGCCCGCGCCCGAACGCAGGTGCCGGTCGTGGGCGGCGGTCACGGCCTCGTCCAGCCCCGAGTAGACGACGACCCCGGCCCCGGCGATGGCGGCCCCCAGCTTCAGGAAGGCGCGGCGGCCGTAGCGGCGGCGCCAATGCGGGCCGGTGCCCGCGAACAGGGGCGCCAGCGCGCCGCGCCGGCGGCGGCAGCCCGGGGCCGCCAGCAGCGCGCACACCAGCACCAGGCCGGCCGCTACCCACATCGGGGCACCACCGTCCGGGTGTGGAGCCCCACCGCGGCTACGCGCGGCATCCTCATGCGGCGTCCGCCTCCCCGATCAGCCGCCCCACCTCGCGCGCGAGCGCCGCCGCGCTGGTCAGCCCGGGCGACTCGATGCCCACCAGGTTGACCAGTCCCTGCAGGTCGCCCACCTCCCGGCTGACCACGACCGTGGGCGCCAGCTTCGGCCGCAGGCCGCTCAGCGCGGGCTCGAGGTCCTCCGGCCGAAGCCAGGGCAGGAAGCGGTGGGCGCCTTCCCAGAAGGCGTGGCGCCGCGCGGGATCGACGCGCCAGTCGAAGCCGGCGTCGCGCGGGTCGCGGTCCAGATGCTCCACGTCCGGCCCCAGCTTCATCTGGCCGCCCAGATCCAGGCACACGTGCACGCCCAGGCTGGCGCCGTGCGCGGGCGGCACGGGATAGACCAGCCGGTCGACGCGGCCGTGGTGCACGTCGGAGACGGCGAAGTAGTTGCCCTTGACCAGGTGCAGCGTCCAGCCGCGGGCGACGATGTCGACGCCGGCCAGCGCGGCCACGCGGTCGGCGAAGAGCCCGGCCGCGTTGACGACGTACCGGCTGGTGTGGCTCCAGCCCTCGCGGCGACCGGGGCCGGACGCCGCCACCTGCACCGTCCAGGCGCCCGAGCGGCGCTCGAGTCCCGCCACGCGCGCCGCCGTCAGCACCTGGCCGCCGCGTTCGCCCGCGAGCCGGGCCCAGGCCCGTGCGGCGCCCTCGGCGTCGAGGATCCCGGTGCGGGGCGAATAGAGGGCGGCGCAGGCGCTCACCTGGGGTTCCAGCGCGCGCAGTTCGGCCGTCTCGATCAGACGCAGTTCCTCGACGCCGTTGTCGAGGCCGCGCGCCAGCAGCTTCTCCAGGTAGGGGATCTCGGCGGGCTCGGTGGCGACGATCAGCTTGCCGCACTCGCGATAGCCGACCCCGGCGTTCTCGCAGAACGCCTTCAGCAGGCGGCGTCCCTCCACGCAGAAGCGCGCCTTCAACGAGCCGGTCGGATAGTACATCCCGCCGTGGGACACCTCGCTGTTGCGGGACGTGGTGCCGCGGCCGAGGCCGTCCTCCATCTCCACCAGCACCGTGGAGAAGCCGCCACCGGACAACTCCGCCGCCACCGCGCAGCCCACGATGCCCCCGCCGATGATCGTGCAGTCGACGTCGGCCATGGTTCCTCAGCGTCCACCCCGGCGCTCGAGCCAGGTCGCGTAGTCGGTGTGCTGCCAGGCGCCCGATCCGGCGTAGGTCGCCACGCGCAGGTAGGAATCGGCCGGGTGTTCCCCGCGCAGGACGACCAGCGGCTCGCCCCGTGGCGACAGGACCAGCAGGGCCGGCGGCTCGGCGATGCCGAAGTGGCGCGCGACGCCTTCGGACTCCTGGAACTCCACGCGCGCGGCGACCAACCGCTCCGCCACGTATCGGCGCAGGCGCATGTCCGTCCAGACCTCGCGGTGCC
>VGXH01000465.1 GCA_016873405.1 bacterium | reverse complement strand
TGCCGTCGGCGATCGGCAGGAAGACGGCCGGGCGGCCCTGCACGCGCGAGAACACCGGAGTCCGCGTGGGATCGCTCTCCCAGCCCGGCGGCGGCGGGCCGTCCGGGCGCAGCGGCGCCTGCAGGCAGAGCGACGGCGGCGTCTGGTCGCGGGCGGCAGCCGAGGCGTGAAACACGGCGGCTGTCGTGCCGGGCACGGGCGCGGGGAGGGACTGGCCGACGGGCTCGGCACGGGCCGCGCCGGCGGCCAGCAGCAGGCCCAGGCAGAACAGGGCGGCAGCCGGAACGCGCGGCAAGGTGCCGCGTGAGCGGTCGGCTTGTTGGCTGAGAATCTTCACGAGGCCTCCTTATCCCCCGGGGTGACGCGGATCATAGCGCCGAACCGACGCCGCCTCAACGCCCGTCACCGACGGAAGCGACGATTGTCCCTCGTTCTTCGCGGTGATAGACTCGGCAAGCTGATGCGGCCCGCGGACGCCCCCTGACGGCTCGCAGGTCGCGAGCGTATAGATGTCGATGATGGTGTGAGAGACACGGGGGTCCGAGATGTCCCTATCGTACCATGCCCGCTCCTTTCTGACGGTGAGCCTGCCGGTGCTGATCCTGGTCAGCCCGATCCGCGCGGCCGACTGGTCCGAGCGCCGCGTCATCGACGTGTCGGAGCTGTCCGGGCTCCTGTTGCTGGTCGCCGCCGCTGCTCCCGCCACGCCCCTGATCGAGAACCCCGAACACGCCCCGCGCCGGCGCGAGGTCGTCCTGCGCGAGCAGTGGCGGGTCGGCGCCGATGAGGACGACCCCCTGATGGGCCCCGTCGGCGGCGCCGTCGCCGATGACGCCGGCAACGTCTACCTGCTCGACACGCAGAAGCAGGAGGTGCTGAAGTTCGCCGCCGACGGCCGGTACCTGGGCCTGGTCGCGCGCAAGGGAGAGGGGCCGGGCGAGATCGAGCTCGTGTTCTCCCTCGAGCTCCTCGACGGGAACCGGCTGGGCCTGATCAAGATCTTTCCGCCGGAGGTCATCGTCGTGGGGCTGGACGGCACGCCGCAACCGTCGCTGCGGCCCGAAGCGCCCGACCTCGGCGGCGGCGAGAGCCGCGCGTCATTGCACGTTCTTGCCAGTCGCGACGGCTTCCAGATGGTCGCCGGTCGTCGCTCGAGATACGACGGGCAGGCGCAGCATCACACGAGCTACGTGGCCTCGCTCGCCGCGTCCGGAAAGCCGCGCCACTGCTACGGCACGCACGAGAGATCGCTGGACTTCTCGCGCGCGATCACGATGGACGAGCTGGCCCTATGGTCGCCCTGGCAGCAGTGGGCGTTGGGCCGCGGCGGCGAGGTCTACTTCGCGCCCGCCCGCGACCGCTGGCGGATCGAGGTCCGCGACCAGGACGGCACGCTCCTGCGGACGATCACGCGGCCCGGCAGTCCGCACCGGCGGACGGCAGCGGAGAAGGAGGAGGCGAAGAACGGCTACTCGTTCATGAGTTCACGCGAACTGCCCCCGATCAGCTACCGCATCGCCGACACGGACCCCGTCATCGCGGGGCTGCATTTCGACGGTCGCGAGCTCCAGGTCCAGGCCCCGCGGCGCGACGGCGCAAGCCCGGGAGTCCGGGCCTTCGACGTGCTGGACGCCGAAGGCCGCCTTCTGGAGTCGCGCACCGTGCGCGTGCCGGGCGTCGGCCCGGACGACGGCCTGCTGCCGCTGGACGACGGCCGCGTCGTGTGCGTGAAGAACCTCGAGGCGGCGCAGGCTGCCAGCACCGCGGGGATGCAGGTCCAGGTGGGCGACAAGCGGCAGACAGCGAGCGACGACGCCGGCGGGGACCTCGAGATCATCCTGTTCGCGCCCGAGGGCTGGAAGCCGGGATTGCCCCGATCGTAGCGCCATGCCGCCAAGCGACCGGCCGGGGGTCCGCAGTCCCCCGGCCGTCGCCGGCCGCCGGTGGGCGGCCGTCACCTCGCACCGAGGCGATTACTTCAGCAGGATCGCCGGCCTGGTGTCGGCGCCGGTCGCGCTCTGCACGCGGAAGAGGTAGTTGCCGCTGGCGGCGGCGGCGCCGGATTGGTCGGTGCCGTCCCAGCGCAGCGTGTGCCGGCCGGCCTCGTAGGTGTCGTTCAGCAGGACGCGCACCAGCCGGCCGCCCACCGTGAAGACCTCCACGCGCACCTGTCCCGCCTCCGGCAGCGAGAAGGCGATGTTCGTGTTCGGGTTGAACGGGTTCGGGTACACCGACTCGATGGTGGCGGCCGCCACCGGCACGTCGCGCACGCCGCTGATCCAGCCCTGGAAGATCGGCAGCACCCACTCGGGGTGGTCGATGAACGGGTTGCGGTTGCCCTGGTAGGTGTAGACGACATCGTTGCGGTTGCGCTCGCGGTCGCTGACGGGATCCTCAAGGTGCCACTGCAGCAGGGTGGTCAGGATGCCCATGTAGGCGACGCTGAGGTTCGAGCCCGTGTTCGAAGCCACGATCAGGTTGATGTCGTCGGTGAGGATCAGGTCGGGCTCGGTGCCGCCGCCCGCGTAGCGGACGTCGGCGTAGAACTGCGCGCGC
>VGXH01000464.1 GCA_016873405.1 bacterium | reverse complement strand
ACCATCCAGATCGCGGGAGAGGTTCTGAAGGAGATACGGTCCCGTCTCGGTTTCCTGGTGCGCGTCGGGCTGGGCTACCTCACTCTCGACCGGGAGAGCGGCACGCTGGCCGGCGGCGAGGCGCAGCGGATCAGGCTGGCCACGCAGATCGGATCGGGCCTGGTTGGCGTGCTCTACGTGCTGGACGAGCCGACGATAGGGCTGCACAGCCGAGACAACCAGCAGCTCATAGACATGCTGAAGGCCCTGCGCGACCTCGGCAACACGGTCGTGGTTGTAGAGCACGACGAAGCGATGATCAGGCAGGCCGACTACATCATCGACCTGGGGCCGGGCGCGGGCCGGCACGGCGGCGAACTGGTGTGCGCCGGGACCCTGGCGGAACTGCTGGCGCACCCGCGCTCGCTGACGGCGCGGTTCCTGAACAGGCTGGAGCACGTGCATCTGCCGCCGGGCGACGGCGCGGCGCGGGCCGCCGGGGCCTCCGGCGGGAAGGCGCGCGGCGGCGGGCCAGGCCCGTGGCTGCGGGTGCTCGGCGCGTCCGAAAACAACCTGAAGAACATCGATGTCTCAATACCGCTCGGCCTGTTTGTCTGCGTGACAGGCGTTTCCGGCAGCGGCAAGAGCACGCTGGTTGACGAAATCATCAGGAAGGCGCTGTTCCGCCACTTCTACGGCGCCGGCGACGTCCCCGGCAGGCACAGGCGGATAACCGGGCTGCAGCACCTGGACAAGGTGGTCGTGATCGACCAGTCGCCGATCGGCCGGACGCCGCGCAGCAACCCGGCCACCTACACCGGCGCGTTCGGGGTGATACGCGATCTTTTCTCGAAAACGCCGGGCGCGAAGGTGCGCGGGTACGGGGGCGGCAGGTTCAGCTTCAACGTGAAGGGCGGGCGCTGCGAGGTGTGCAAGGGCGACGGCATCATCCGGCTGGAGATGCACTTCCTGCCGGACGTCTATGTCACGTGCGAACAGTGCGGGGGCGCGCGCTACAACCGCGAGACTCTGGAAATCCGCTACGCGAACCTGAACATCGCGGAAGTGCTCGGCCTCACGGTGGACGAGGCGCTCGACCTGTTCCGCGACGTGCCCGGCGTCGAGCGCCGGCTCAGGACCCTTTCCGAGGTGGGACTGGGCTACTTGCATCTCGGCCAGTCGGCGACTACACTGTCCGGCGGGGAGGCGCAGCGCGTGAAGCTGGCGTCGGAGCTGAGCCGGGTCGCGACCGGCCGCACGCTCTACCTGCTGGACGAGCCGACGACCGGCCTCCATTTCGCCGACATACAGAGGCTGCTGCAGGTGCTCATGCGGCTGAGGGCCTCGGGCAACTCGGTGGTGGTGATAGAGCACAACATGGACGTGATACGGGCGGCGGACCACCTGATCGATCTCGGGCCCGACGGCGGCGACCGCGGCGGACTGGTGGTTGCGGAGGGGACGCCGCGGGAAGTGGCCCGTTGCGAGGGGTCGCACACGGGGCGGTACCTGAGGGAAATCCTGGGCTGAGCGGCCCCGGAGCTGGAGCGCGGAAGAAGGAGCCGATGAACAGGAAATTGCCGGCAACGGTCCTCGCGGCGTGGGCGTTCTGGCTGGCTGTGTCAGCCGTCGCCGCGCCGGCGGATTCCCTGCTGCGCGGCAGGGCCGCGCTCGAGGACGGGCTTTACGACATGGCCGTCGAGGAACTGCGGTCGGTGCTTCGGGACCCGGCCGCGGCTCAGCAGGAGGTCAAGGACGCGCTTCTTCTCACCGCGCGCGCGCTGTTGGAACAGCGGCGCGGCGCCGACATCCTCGACGTGCTCAACGAGACGCGGCCCTGGGTTCTCTCCGCCGGCGCGGCGCCGGAGCTGGATTTCTGGCGCGCGACGGGCAAGTACCTGCAGGGCGACGCGACAGGGGCGCTGGGGATTCTCGGCGGGCTGGCCGCCGCCTTCCCGACCGGCTCCGAGTACGCGGGGCGCGCGATCAGGCTCTCCGCGTGGTGCGCGATGGACGCCGGCCGGCCCGACGAGGCGCTGGCGGCGTTCGCCAGGTTCGACCGCGAACACGCATCGGCCCCCGAGGCGCCCCGCAACCTGCTTGAGTGGGGGCAGGCGCTGGTCCGCCTGGGCCGCAAGGCGGAGGCGAGCGAGGTGCTGGCGAGGTTCGCTTCGGGCGGGTCGAACGGAAGGCTGGCTAACGAGGGGCGCCTGCTGCTGGGCCGGCTGCTCTGCGAACTGGGCCAGCCGGGCGGGGCCGAGGAAGCCCTTGCCCCGCTGGTGGACGCGCGCACGCAGGCATCCACTCAGATGCAGGCCGAGGCGAGCGTGGTCATGGCGTGCGCGAGGGACGCGGCCGGCAACGCGGCCGGCGCAATCGAGTCGGCGAGACGCGCGCTGGCTCTGGCGGCGGATCCGCGGACGAAACGAAACGCGAGCCTGCTGCTGGGCGAGATGCTCGTCAGAACCGGCGCGACGGAGGAGGGAGTGCCGCTCGTCAAGGCGTTCGTGGTGTCCGCGCCGGACGACCCCGCGTCGGCCGCCGCGCAGAAGCGGCTGGCGGACCGGCTCCTGGAAGG
>VGXH01000463.1 GCA_016873405.1 bacterium | reverse complement strand
CAAACGCTGGCTCGCCTGCGCCACCTGGCCGCCATCTACGCCGAACCCGCCGAGGTGCCCAGGCCGGCGCCGCGGCCCTCGCCCTGGCGACGCCTGGCCCGCCGCCTGTCGCGCCGCGGCGACACGGCGCCGCGCCTGGTCCCGCGCCTGGACCCCGAACAGAACGCCGCCGTGGCCGCCGGCGACGGCGTGGTGCAGGTGATCGCCCCGGCCGGCAGCGGCAAGACCACGGTGCTGGTCGAACGCGTGCGCGAGCTGCGGCGCCGCGGCACGGCGGCCGAGCGCATCCTCTGCTCGACCTTCAACCGCGACGCCTGCCTGGAGATCGCGGCGCGGCTGGAGAAGGCGGGCATCCCCGGCATCGGCGTGCACAGCTTCCACGGACTGGGGTTGCGCCTGCTGAAGGAGGAGGGCCGTCTGCGCGGCGATCTGGGCACGCTGGCCGACGATGCGTGGCGCGACCTGGCCGCCGCCGCGCGCGCCGAGCACCCGCGCGGCGGCCGTCTGGACGCGGCCGCGGCGCAGGACGCCATCTCCCTGTTCAAGCTCAAGCTGATGATCACGCCGGAGGAGGCGCGGGCGCGCGCTGGGAAGCTGGACCCGCAAGCGCCAGGCGGCGCGCGGGCGCGGCTGCTGGCGCGGCTCTACGAGCTTCACGAAGCGCACCTGCTGCGGGCGGGCCGGCAGGACTTCGACGACCTCATCTTCGCCGCCATCCGCCTGCTGCAGCAGGACCGCCACGTGCGCGAGAAGTGGCAGGCGCGCTACGAACGCGTGCTGGTGGACGAGTACCAGGACATCGAGCCCGCGCAGGCGCTGCTGATCGGGCTGCTGGCGGCCCCGCACGACTCGCTGTTCTGCGTCGGCGACGAGGACCAGTGCATCTACGCCTGGCGGCGAGCCGCGGTGCAGCGCGTGATCGAGCTGGACCAGGACTACCCCGGGCTGGAGCGCTACCCGCTGGTGCGGAACTACAGGTGCGGGCGGGACATCACGCACGCCTCGCGCCGCCTGATCCGGCACAACCGGCAGCGCTTCCGCAAACCGCTGCTGGCCGGCGTGCGCGAGCGCGGGCGGATCCGCGCCTGGGCGCAGCCGGAGCCGGCGCAGGTGGCTGCGTTCGCCGCGGCGTTGGCGCTGGAACAGCGCGCTGAGCCCGGGTCGGTGGCCGTGCTCTCGCGCACGGGGCGGCTGCTGGCGGCCGTCGGCGAGGCCGGCGGCACGCCGCTGGCGGCGCTGGTGGAGGCGGGCGCCGTCGAACTGGCGACGGTGCACGGCTCGAAGGGGCGCGAGTGGGACCGCGTGATCCTGGTCGGGGCCGACCAGGGCCAGTTCCCGCTGGCGCGCACGTTGCGGCCGGGGGCCGATCTTGGCGGCGGCTTGGAGGACGAGCGGCGGCTGTTCTACGTGGCGCTGACGCGGGCGCGGCGCGAGCTGGATATCGTGCACAGCCGGGGGCGCGGGAGCCAGTTCCTGGGGGAGGCGGGGATCAGGGCGCGGTGAGGGGGTGGCAGTGGCGCCAGGCCCTGGGCGATGCCGCCGCAACCGCGGGGGCCTTGCGCGGGTTGCGCCGGCGCAACACGCAGACGCGGCGATGAAACGCCCATGAGACAAGGGGAATCGACATCGCCATCAATGAGGCGCGATGACGACCGCCAAAGCCATCGTCCCGACCGTCAACGAGAGATCACATCCGGTTGCTCCCGGCCCCCCGACGATCTCCTCCGTGGAGACCGCCCCATGCCGCGCGCCTTGGCCGCCCTGCGACGAACCCCCAACGCGCTGTCCCCGCACTACGCATCCTTCCGCGTGGCCGAGCGCCGCGCTGCTGGTCGACGCCTGCCACGCCCTGGGCGCCATCGACTTCCCGCTGCGACCGTTGGGTCTGGACGGCGCGTACGTGGTCGGCGGCGGCGTAGACCCCCGGCGCGGTGCCGTACGCGACGGGCGCGGCGCGCTTCGCCGGCTCCACGTTCGACCCGACATCGGCGTATCGCGGTGCGGCGTCATGACCGACAGGCGCGGCGCCACGTTGCGCCTCGGGCCGGCGCCATATCTCAGCGACGAACAACTGACGACGGCGAGCGTCCGCCACGATACCGCATCGCTATCCTCTTCATTGGCCCCGCGCGCCCCGTTGTTGGCGCCGCCGGGCAGTGCTAGGATGTCGGGGTCGTTGCCGCGCAGGGAACCGGCGGACCGGCGACGCGGCCCGCGGAGGAAGGAACGGCAGTGACGAGCGCTCGGGGATCCGCGGCGCGCACACTCCGGTCGATGTTCTCAGCCAAGCGCATAGCCAGGAGGGTAGCCGACCCGAGCCTCAAGCCGTTATTCGGGGGAGGTAGGACCATGAGTCGATCGAAGCAGTTCATCGTGACGATGCCGCTGGTCACCGTGCTCCTGTTGTGCGCGGGGACCGGGCGCGCGGATCCGAGCGGAAGCCCGGCCAAAGACATCCCCCCAGCGAGCGAACAACCCGGCATCCTCAACCTGACGGTGCGCGACGCGCTGCCGGACGGGTTCCCGTTCGCGCCCACCGACTTCGACCGCCGGCCCGCGGGCCCGGGG
>VGXH01000462.1 GCA_016873405.1 bacterium | reverse complement strand
ATGCGCGAACGCTTCGGCTGCGAGATCCGCCCGCCCCACAGCGACCTTGCCGCAGGCGGCCTGCGCGTGCGGCTCTGCCACGGCGACGGGTTGTTCAAGCTCGACTGGGCCTACGGCGCGTTCCGCTCCGTCGTGCGGGCCCAGGCCGGCATCGCCGTCGCCAAGTCGCTGCATCCGGAGCTGCTGTTCGCGCTCAGCACCTGGCTGAGCGGCCGCAGCCGATGCGCCTCGCGCGACGAGGCGACCGTGATCGAACGGCGCGCGGCCGCCTGGCTCGCGGCCCAGGCCGCCGCTCCCGACCGGACGCCCGGCTGGAACCTCATGGTCATCGGCCACGTGCACCATGCGTTCGTCACCGAGGTCGGCGGCCGGCGACTGGCCGCACTGGCCGGCTGGCTGCGCACGCTCGGCTACGCCGTCCTGCGCGACGGCGAACTGCGCCTGCTCGACTTCGATCACGACCCGCCGCCGGCTCTCGGCTGAGCCCCGCGCGGCGGCAGCGTGCCCCTACCAGGCGACCACGAGCGAGAACTTGTGGCCGTCGTCGAAGCCGGACACCTTCGATTCCTCGAACGCGTAGTCGATGCCCAACCGGCCGGTGCGGAAACCGGCGCCGGCCGTCAGGCCCTGGTTCTGGTAGTTCAGCCGGGACCCGGCCCTCAGCGCGAACTCGCCCAGCAGCCGGTACTCGACCCCCACGTGGGCCTTCTCGGTCGTGTCGTTCGGGAAGACCATGTCCGCCGCCAAGGTCACCTTGTCGCGCAGGGCCGTCGCGGCGGGCGTGTACGCCGCGCCGATCCGCGCGGCGACCGGCAGATCGAACGGATTGTCGCGCAGATTCATCTGGCTGCCGAGGTTCGTCAGGCTGGCGCCGAAGACCAGCCCCTCGACCAGCGCGTGGTGGGTCAGGAACGCGTCCAGCGCCAGGCCCGAGTCCGAATAGAGGTCGATCGTCTGGTAGACGAACTTCGCGTTCACGCCCGCGGCGAACCGCTCGCCGAAGGCGCGCGCGTAGGAGAGCGCGATGGCCAGGTCGTAGGGGCGGAACGTCCCTTCCGGCACGCCCACGGCGTCCTCGCCCCGGCGGACCAGTTCCTCGGCGTAGAAGCCGCTGAACACCAGCCCGATCACGCCGCCGGCGGCGCGATGGGCGACCGCCGCCGCCTCGTGGTCGAAGTGGCCGAGGTAGTCGTGGTGCTGCAGCAGCAGGTCCGTGCCGCGGTCCAGCAGGGCATTGTTCGCCGGATTCCAGTACAGCGCGGCCGCGCCCTCGCTCGCCGCCACGGCGGCCCCGCCCATCGCCGCCTCGCGGGCGCCGAGGCCCATGCGCAGCGACAGCATGCCGACGTCGCCGGGATCGGCGGCCTGCGCCAGCGGCGCCGCGGCCGTCAACCCGCCGAGGACACAGGCGATGAACAACTTCGTGCGGACCATGGTCTCCCTTTCCGGATGCCGGCCGGCGTCAGCGCTCGACCGCGAACGTCACCACGCTTGCTTCGGTGCGCCCGTCGCGGTCGACCACGACCAGGCGGCAGAAATAGACGCCCGACACCGCGCCGGGCAGCGGAATCCCGATCGCGAACGGCTCGCCGGCCGGGACGTCGCGCCAGCCGGTGGCCGCGACCTGTTCGCCCGCCAGATCGTGCACCGTCACCCGCGCCCGGCACGGACCCCGCGCCTGCGCGCGCGCGTTCAGGACCTCGCCGCGCAGCGGATTCGGGTAGCAGAAATGGCTCCCCGGCACGAGGCCGGAACCCGCCGCCACCGCCGGAACGCCGGTGAACCCCGCCCGGTCCCAGTCGCCGCTGCGCCAGGCGGAGCCGCCCCACATGGGCCAGCGCGCCGTGGCGGCGACGTCCCGCCACAGGACGATCTCGGCGACCGGAGCCGTCAGCAGCGTCGCGCCGCCGTCCGCGTTCCCGGTCACGCGCCGGAAGGTGCCGGCGGCCGCGAGGTCGAGTTCCGGGCCGCCCCCGAAGTCGGCCAGGACCGGCGTGCCCGCCGCCGCTGCCGGCCCCGGCAGCGGCCAGCGGGGGATCACCTCGCCGCGCGCGCCGCGCGCGAGCAGGCGCCCGTCGGTGGCCGTGAAAAGGTAGTGGTCGCCGGGCGACGGCGCATCCACCAGCCGCGCCACCAGCGCGGTCGCGCCCGCGCCGGCTCCCGCCGGCGAGATCGCGCGCGGCCAGCCGTCGAGCCAATCCCCGGCGTGGCCCACGCGCCCGAGGCGTCCGGCGGACACCAGCGCGCCGCCCGGGCCGGGGGGCCCCTGGGGGCGCAGATCCGCTGGCCAGCCGGCGGGCGCGCCGACCGTCGCGGCCTCCCGGTCCAGCACGACGCCCTGGCCGACGCCGTCGCGGTCGACCACCAGCGCCGCCAGGCGGGGAGCCTGCGCGGCGTCGCCCGGCAGCGGCGTCAACGCCGGGGGCCAGGGTCCGGGCACACCGTGCAGAGGGACCTCCACGACCTCCGGAACGTCCGGCAGCGGATCGCGCGCCAGGTCGACCACGGCCAGACGGCCCGTGCCGGCGACCGTGTCGGCGATCGCGCAGACCAACAGCGATCCCGCCAGC
>VGXH01000461.1 GCA_016873405.1 bacterium | reverse complement strand
AGACCATCGGCTCGGCGCACAAGTTCGACGAGGAACGGGAGATGGAGGTCAAGGGCCTGTACCAGGTGTCGGGCGTCCCCAAGACCATCAAGGTGTCCTCGGTGGAGATCCGCGAGGCGCTGCAGGAGCCGATCCAGCAGATCTGCGACGCGCTCAAGCACAGCCTCGAGCAGACGCCGCCCGAACTGGCGGCCGACATCAAGGACCGCGGCATCGTGCTGACCGGCGGTGGCGCGTTGCTGCGCGGGCTGCCCGAGCTGCTGCGGGAGCAGACCGACCTGCCGATCAACCTGATGGACGACCCGCTGTTCTGCGTGGTGCTGGGCACCGGCAAGATCCTCGACGACTTCGAGAAGTACCGCCCGGTGATCATGCCGAGCGGTCGCAGCTGATGCCGGGACGCGGGCAACGGCCGTGAACGGGCGCCCGCACCGGTTCTCGCCCCGCGGCGAAGTCGCCGCGCTGGCGGCGTGCGTCGGCCTGTCCCTGCTGCTGCTCTTCCTGCCCGGCGATTCCCGCGTGCTGGTGGCCGATCGGCTGTCGGTGGTCCTGACGGACCCCTGGCTGCGCGTGCGCGGCTTCGCGCGCGACGTCGTGCGCCTGCGCGCGGAGAACGCCGAGTTGCAGCGGCAGGTGGCGCAGCTCGAGTTGACGGCCGCCGCCGCCGCGCGCGAGGGGGCCGACGCCGCGCGCATGGCCGGTCCGGCGCTCGACGCCGGCTACACCGGCGACCTGGCGCCCTGCCGCGTGGTGATGCGCCAGCGCGGTCGGCAGGTCACGATGATCAAGATCGCCAGCGCGCAGCCGGTGGGCTGGCGCGTCTACCAGCCGGTGGTCACGCGGGCCGGGTACCTGGGGCGCGTTCGCCAGATCGTCAGCACGCGCGAGGCCTGGGTCGAGCTGCTGACGGCGCCGGACTTCGCCCTCGGCGTCGAGTTCGAGCGCACCGGCCTGGTGGGCATCCTGCGTCCGCACGCCAGCCGGATCCGCGTGGACATGGTCGGGCGCGACGAGGACGTGGCGCCGGGCGACGTCGTGATCACCTCGGGCATCACCGAGGTGCGCGACCTGGCGGGCGCGCCGGACGCCGGCCAGACGCCGCGCGGCTTTCCCCTCGGCGTGGTGGCGACCGTGGAGAAGCCGCTCGACGGCATCTTCATGGCGATCACGCTCGAGCCGGCGGCCAGCGCCGACCTGAACGAGACCGTGTTCGTCGTGACCGGCCTGGGCGCGGCGATCGGGCTGCCGGCGGCGGGGCCGTCGCGGGCCGTCCCGCCGGCGGCGGAAACCGGGACCGGACCGGAGTCGGGGGCGGACGCCGGACCGGAGGGCGCGCCGTGAGGCACTTCCTGCGCACGACGCTCGTCTGGTTCCTGGTCGCGTTCGTGGGCGATGCGCTGGTGGCGCCGCTGATCGACATCGCGGGCCGGGCGCCCGACTTCCCGATCATCGCGCTGGTCTTGCTGGCGTTGTCGGCGGGAGCGGCCCCGGCGACGATCGGCGGCTTCGCGATCGGCCTGGTGCAGGATCTGGGCAACCCGCCGCTGCTTGGCCTGCGCTCCCTGTGCAAGGGCGTGCTGGGCTTCGGGCTGGGCCGGATGCGCGGTCGCCTGGTGCACGGCGTGGTGGTCGTCGATGCGGTGATGATCGTGCTGGCCGTGCTGCTGCACGACCTGGTCTTCCTGCTGGTGCAGAGCAACCTGACGCAGGAGCGCTTCCTGGTGCCGCTGCTGACGCAGAGCCTGCCGACGGCCGTCTACTCGGCGCTCGTGGGCGTGCCCCTGCTGCGGCTGGCGGAGTTCGGCGGCGTTCTCCGGCCCGAGGACTAGGCCGTGAACCAGGGCGATTTCTCCGTCAGGCACGCGATCCTGCGGACGGTCATCATCGTCGCCTTCGTGATCCTGGTGGTCAACCTCTTCCACCTGACCGTCATCCGTCACCAGTACTACCAGGACCAGGCGCTCGAGAACCGGCAGGACCGCTTCCGCGTGAGGGCGCCGCGCGGCCGCATCCTCGACCGCGACGGCAACGTGCTGGTCGCCAACCAGTACATCGCCGACATCACCGTGCCGCGCAAGTGCCTGACGCCAGCGGGACCCGATTCGACGCTGAACCGGTTGATCGAGTGGTTCGGGCTCGACCGCTGGGAGACGCTCGACCGTCTGCGGGAGCAGGCGGAGCGCAAGGATCAGCTGGTGCTGGTGCCGGACGCCGCGCCGTCGCGGATCTTCACGGTCGAGGAGCGCGGGCGCGAGCTGCCGGGCGTGAAGGTCGTGACCCGCTCGCGGCGCCAATACCTGTTCGGACCGCTGTTCACGCATGCGATCGGCTACGTGGGCGAGATCGGGCGGAGCGAGCTGGACAGCACGTCGACGATCTACGCCCAGGGGGACTACGTCGGCAAGCTGGGCGTGGAAGAGGCGATGGAACCGGCCCTGCGCGGCGTCGCCGGGATCAAGCTGGAGGAGGTCAACGCGGTCGGCCGCATCGTCGGGCAGAAGCCGGTCTGGGTGCGGGACGTGGTGCCCGGCACCGACGTCGAGGTCACGCTCTCGCTGCGGCTGCAGCAGCGCCTG
>VGXH01000460.1 GCA_016873405.1 bacterium | reverse complement strand
CCCCTCTACGGCGGGCAGGCGGAAGGGCGGGCCGGGGCGGCGCTCCTCGCCGCGGGCCGCGCCGCCGAAGCGCTGCCGCGCCTGGAGGCGGCGATCACCATCCAACCCCGCGACGGCTCGTTGCGTCATCGGCTCGGCCTGGCCCTGGCCGCGCTGGACCGGCGCGGCCGAGCTCTGGCCGAATTCGAGGAGGCGGCCCGCCTGGATCCGGCGGCGGTGGCGCCCCTCCTGGAGGCGGGTCGCTTGAGGGGCCAACTCGGCGACATCGCCGGCGCCGCGCGCACCTTGGGGGCGGCCTCGGCGCTGTGCGGCGGCTGCCCGGAACCGGACCGCCTGTTGGCGGGCCTGCTGTTGGCGGCAGACCGTCCGGCCGAGGCGCTGGCGCCGCTGCGACGCCTGCGCGGCGCGAGCGATGACCAGGAGGTGCGGCGCAGCCTGCTGGCGGCCCTCGCCCGCGCCGGCGAGGACAGCGCGCTGCTGGCACTGGTCGGCGAGCGCGCCCCCGACGACTGGTCGGCGGACGAATGGCGGCAGGCTGTCCAGGCCGAGGGGCGGCTCTCGGTCGGACACGTGGCGCGGGCGGCGCTGGCTCGGCTCGGTGCGCCCGTGGCCGGCGACCGACTGCCGCGCGACGACGATGTGTTCTGGGCGCATGTGGCGGCCGGCTTGCTGAAGTGCGGGGAACCTGAGGGATCGCTCGCGGCGATCGACCAGGCCTTGCAGTTGCGGCCGGGGCACCGGGTCTATCACCACAATCGCGCCGCGGCCCTGGCCGCCCTCGGGCGACACGAGGAGGCCAAGCAGGCCCTGGCCGCGGCCGGCGGCGATCACGCCGGAACCATGAGGGAGCATCATTGAATCCGAGCAGCCGGCGGGATCCCCGACGCGCGCGGCGGCCGTTGCTCCGGCTTGTGCTGGGGGCTGGCCTGTGCGCGGCCGGGTGCGCTCCGACGACGCCCCGCCCCGATCCCGGTGCCATGCGCCCGCCCACCGAACCGGCGCCCGCGCCGATCGCGGCGGATCTGACCGAGGTGCCGGCGCCGGCCGGCGCCTGGCGCGAGCACCGCCTGGCGCGTTGTCGAGACGACGTGGAAGTTCCCGCGGGCGTGGAGAAGCTGTTGGCCCTCGTTTCGGAGCTCTATCGCGAGCGCTCCGGCGGCGACGGCATCGTCGAGATGGAACTGGCGTACGCGCAGGGAGAGCGCCACCCGCTGGCGCTCACGGCGCTCGGGCAGCTGTACCTCCTGGCCGGGCAAGGCGAGCCGTCGCTGCTGCCGAAGGAGGGGCCCGCGCGGGACGTCGGCAGCTGGGAACGCAACCGGCCGCGGCTGCTCGGTCGCGCGCGGCTGCTGTTCACCCAGGCGGGGCAGGCGTGGGACGACGATGCCGGAATCGACTACCTGCTCGCGGACGTGGCCCGCGCCGCCGGCGATACGGTCCTCGCGGCCACGCATGTCACGGCCGCCGCCGGCAAATGCACCGGGGGGCGCACGTTCGGGTTGATGCAGTTCTACCAGCAGCTTAACCGCTATCCGGCCCGCCACGAGGGCGGGCCGGCGCCCGTCTACCCGCCGGCGGCATTGAACGCACGGGAGCAGGGCGAGGTCATCGTCGACCTGCTGCTGGACCCCGTGGCGGCCGTGCGCCAGGTCCACGTCGTCTCGACGCCTTCGCCGGATCTGGCCGCGGCCGCCGCGGCCTGCCTGCGGCGGGGGCGATTCACGCCGTCACGGCTCGGCAAGTACGCCGTCTGGAGCTGGCTGCGGGTCACGGTCGCGTTCCGGCTGGAGGGTTGACGGCCGCGGGGTCGTCCGCCGCCGGCGCGGACCCGGAAGCGGACCCGGAAGCGGACCCGGAAGCGGATCCGGAAGCGGACCGAGAAGCACGGACCGAGAAGCAGGTTGCTTTGCCCGGCCGTCTTACCTTATTTTTCGATGTCCTTGGTGGGGACCGGGCGAGCGCCAGCCGCCCGGCCGCACGGCATACCCCGCGCCGGAGGTCTTCCCAGACATGACTTGGCTGCGCAACCGCTGCCTGCCCGTGGCATATCTCGCCCTGCTGGCGGCCCTGGCCGTCGTGGGCTGCACAAGCAAGGAGGATCCGTCCGAGATCCTGGTCATGTGCGGCAACCACTCGTGCGGCGAATTGGTCATGGTCACCACCGACACCTCCTCCGACGGGTACCACTATCTCTATCCGCGCCTGTCGCCGGATGGCAGCCGGATCGCGTTCACGTGCGACTGGTGGGCGCTGCCGTCAGACCCGCGCTACCGGGGCGACGACTACTTCGTCAACTACCGCCAGGTCGGCGTGATTCCGGTCCAGGTGGGCGTCGAACCCGTGCAGGACCTGTCGGATCTGGACGCACGACTGGTGCGCGTGGAGGACTTCACTCTGCAGCTCTCGGGCGTCGCCGACTACCAGCAGCAGGCGAGGGACTTCGACAAGGGGCCGCCGGTCTGGGACACGACGCGTCAGAACGCCCTGCTGCTGCCGATGAAGATCCGCGTCGGCTACCGGCTGTTCAGGGCCGACATCACGACGCCGGCCCGGAGCACGGTCACACCGATCTACCTG
>VGXH01000459.1 GCA_016873405.1 bacterium | reverse complement strand
AGGTCCGCGGACGCGGCGGCGGGGGCCCAGGCCTCCCAGCGGTAGCCGTCGGCGACATCGAGCCATTCGGCCACCACGCGCGCCGGGTCCAGGCGCTCCAGCAACAGCGCGCGCCAGGCGTCGGCCAGAGCGAAGTCCCCCGTCAGCAGGCGCAACCGGGCCATCGCCGCGTGCACGTGCAGGGACAGCGGCCGGTAGCGGCTCTGGGTGTCGTTCGTCCGCGCGGCGGCCGGCGCGTCGGCGTTGGCGACGGCCGCCGCGGCCGGCGGCGGCTCGGCGCGGGCCGGCGGGGCGGCGGCGCCCGCGGGCGCGCCGATCACGGTGCCGGGCCGGTCGTGGAAGCTCGAGCGAACGACGATCTCCACGCCGTGACGGGCCGCGTACTCCACGGCGCGCAGGTGCACGACGCCGCAGCCGGCGGCCGCGATCATCGCCATCTCGTCCCAGGTCAGGCGCTCGATCAGGCGCGCGTCCGGCACGCGCGACGGGTCCGCGGTCATCACGCCGTCGACGTCCTTGAGGATCTCGCAGCACACCGCTCCCAGCGCCGCGGCCAGGGCCACGGCCGTGGTGTCGGAGCCGCCGCGGCCGAGCGTGGTGATCTCCTTGGCCAGGCTCACGCCCTGGAAGCCGGCCACCACCACCGTCTGCCCGCGCGCCAGCGCCTCGCGCACGCGGTCGCCGCGCACCTCGATGATGCGCGCGTCGCTGTGGCTGGTGTCGGTGATGATGCCGCATTGGCTGCCGGTCAGGCTCAGCGCGGGGCAGCCGGCGTCCGCCAGCGCCATGGCCAGCAGGCTGGCGGTGATGCGTTCGCCGACCGACAGCAGCATGTCCAACTCGCGGCGCGGCGGGTCGGCGCTCGCCTGGCGGGCCAGTTCCAGCAGGTCGTCGGTCGTGTCGCCCATGGCGCTGACCACCACGACGAGCCGGTGGCCGCGGTCGCGGGCGCGTCGCAGATCGGCCGCCACCGCCTTCAGGCGCTCGACCGTGGCCAGGCTGGAGCCGCCGTATTTGCGCACCAGGATGCCGGCTTCGGCGCCGCTGCTGTCCGCGGCGGCGTCGGGGACGGATTCGTTCACGCGGGACCTCCCGGCGACCGGGGATGGCGGCTCGTCGGACTGCAGGCCGGCGCCGGCGGGGCGGCGGCGACGCGGAGGCCATTATGATGTCCGAACGCCGGCCGGTACAGGACAATGCCGTGGGGGAGGCCGCGCCCGAACTTCCGGCCGGCCAGGCGGGGCCCGGCGGCCCCGGCCGTTCCGGCGGCCCGGTCGGCGAGCGTTCCGGCCGTTGCCCGCCGGCCGCGGGCGGCGCCGGCGATGCCGAGGAGGCCGACGCGGATGCGCGCCTGCGGCGCTTCGGCGCCCGGGCCTGCAGCGACGCCGAACTGCTGGCCTGGATCCTGGCCCCGGGCCGGGCCGGACCCGGGATGCGCGACGGCGCCCGGCGCCTGCTGGCGCGCCTTCCGCTGGCCGATCTGGCGGCGATGCCGCCGGCCAGCCTGGCCGCCGGACCCGGGCTGGGGCCGGCGCGGGCCCGGCGGCTGCTGGCAGCGCTCGAACTGGGGCGGCGGGCGTCACGGACGGCGCCGGTGACCGGGCTTCTGGTCCGGCGCCCGGAGGACCTGACGGAACTGCTGCGCGACGAATTCCGGGGTCTTGACAGGGAGCGCTTCTTGGCGCTTTATCTCGACGCTAGGCACCGGGTCAGGGCGCTGGAAACCGTTTCGACGGGCTCGCTGAACGCCTCGCTCGTGCACCCGCGGGAGGTCTTCAAGCCCGCGATCGCGCTCTCGGCCGCCGCGGTCATTGTCGCCCACAACCACCCCTCCGGAGACCCGCGTCCGAGCGGGGATGACCTTGAGTTGACAGGGCGTCTGGACAGGTGTGGCGAACTGCTTGGCATTGCGCTGCTGGACCATCTGGTGGTCGGCGATGCCGACATCACCAGCATCAGGGAATACGGCTGGCCCGCCCCGGCGACAGGGTGAAGGATCGGCCGCCGCCGGAAGGATTCGGGCATGTTCAAGCACCTGCAGGGCATGGTCACGAACGACATCGCCATCGACCTCGGCACCGCCAACACGCTGGTCTACGTCAAGGGCAAGGGCATCGTCCTGAACCAGCCTTCGGTGGTGGCGCTCGACAAGCACACCGGCAAGGTCTACGCGGTGGGCGCCGAAGCCAAGGCGATGCTGGGCAAGACCCCCGATCGCATCGCCGCCATCCGGCCGATGAAGGACGGCGTCATCGCCGACTTCGAAGTCACCGAGTACATGCTCCGTGACTTCATCAAGATGGCCCAGAAGAAGCGCCACTTCATCGCGCCGCGCATCGTGATCTGCGTGCCCTCGGGCATCACCGAGGTGGAGAAGCGCGCCGTCCGGGACAGCGCCAAGCACGCCGGCGCGCGGGAAGTGTTCCTGGTGGCCGAGCCCATGGCCGCCGCGATCGGCGTCGGGCTGCCGGTGGACCAGCCGAGCGGAAACATGATCATCGACATCGGCGGCGGCACCTCCGAGATCGCGGTGATCGCGCTCAACGGCATCGTCTGCGATACCTCGATCCGCGTCGGCG
>VGXH01000458.1 GCA_016873405.1 bacterium | reverse complement strand
CGTGAACCTGCGGCGGGCGCAGACGCACGTCGCGGTCAACTACCAGCGCGGCGAGGAGACCTGGGGCGGCGTCCACTTCAGCGGCCTGTGGACGGCGGGCTGCAACTTCGAAACGCAGCCGCTGGATGCGGTGGCTCTCGGCGGCTACGCCGCCGTCGGCCGCGGGCCGGCCTTCCTCACGCTGGACCGCGGGCACGAGCTGGGCTGGGGGCTGGCCCTGACGCTCAAGCCGCTGGACCGGCTCATCGTCGAGCCCACGTTCGACTACGTCCGCAGCCGCGACGCCGCGACCGACGAGCTGCTGTTCCGGCAGGCCATCGCCCGCGCGCGGGTCCGCCTGCAGCTGAACCCGCGCCTGTCGCTGCGCCTGGTGGTGCAGCACAACGACGCGCGCAGCCCGTTCTACCAGGAGCTGGCCGCCGGCGGCGACTACCCGGACTACCACATGGACTTCGGGCGCAAGTGGGAGATCGACCCGCTGCTGACCTACCGCCTGAACCCGTTCTCCGTGTTCTATCTGGGCTCCACGCACGACCTGCGCGACTTCAACGCGGCCGACCCGGAGGCGCCGTCGCTGTTCCGGCAGACGGGGCGGCAGTACTTCGTGAAGCTGCAGTATCTGTGGCAGGTGTGAGGCGCCGTGCCCCTGCGGCGCCCCTGGCGGCCGGCCGCGTTCCCCCCGGAGCGCGGCCGGCTCTGTCCGACCTCGAGCCTTGCCCTGTCGGCGCCGAGCGGCACGGTGTATCGTGGACCGGAAGAACGCCTACGACTCCTGCCGGGGAGCCCCGCCTTCCATGCCCGTGTCGCCCCCCACGCCGCTGCGCCTGCTGCCGCTCGCGCTCGCGCTCATCCTGGTCACGACGGCCATGCCCGTCGACCTGCGCGCGCCCACCGGCTGGGACGGGGCGATCGAGCCGCTGGACCTCCTGCTCAACCTCCTGCTCTACCTGCCCCTCGGCCTGGCCCTGTGGCGCTGGCCGCGCGCGCGGCTGCTGCTGGCGGCCGCGGCGCTGTCGACCGCCATCGAGATCAGCCAGGGCTGGAACAGCGACCGGCATCCCTCGCCGGGCGACGTGGCGGCGAACGCGGCGGGCGCGCTGCTGGCCGCGGCCTGGGTGCGGCGGCGGCGGCGCGCCGCGCGCCCGGTGGACCCGGAGCGGTTCGCCGTGGGACGCCGCGGCCTGATCGCGACGGGAGCGCTGCTGGCAGGCCTTGTCGCCCTGGGCCAGGCGCCCGCCAAGTCGGTGACGCTCGCCGACTGGGATCCGCAGTACGCGCTGCTGCTGGGCAACGAGACGACAGGCGACCGGCCGTGGCGCGGCACCCTCGAGTCGCTGGCGGTGCTGCCGGCGCGGCTGTCCGCGGGGCAGCTGCGCGCGGCTTCGCGCCATCCGGCTCGCGTGGCGGGCCTGGCCTGCGTCACCCACACGTCCACGGCGCTGGCGGGCGGCCCGCCCGTCGCGCTGGAACCCGACCTGGCCCGCGACCTGGCCCTGGCCGCGCAGGACGCCGGCGGGGTGGCCGTGGTCGCCCGCATCGTTCCGACCGACATCGAGCAGAAGGGCCCCGCGCGCATCCTGAGCTTCTCGGCCGGCGCGCGCCTGCGCAACCTGGACCTGGGCCAGGAGGAGCGCGCGCTGGTCTTCCGCTTCCGCACGCCGCTCACGGGCAGCAACGGCACGCGCCGCCCCGTCGAGACCGGCGACGTGCTGGCCGCCGGACGCGCGGTCACCGTCGCGGCCGGCTACGACGGCCGCGTGGCGCGCGTGTACGTCGATGGCCGCCTGCACGGGCGCGAGAACCTGGCTGCCGAGGCCTGCCTGGCGCCGGTGCTCGCGGACGAGGAGCTGCCCGCCCTGTGCGCGGTGCTGGGCGGCGCGGCGACGCTCATGGCCCTGGGACTGCTGCGCGGTCGCCGGCGCGCCGTGGCGATGGCCGCCGCGGCCGGACTCGCGTTCACGGCCGCGCTGCCCTGGCTGCTGCCGGGGCTGGCCCTGGCGCTGGCGGCCATGCCGTGGTGGATGGCCGGGGGCGGCGCGGGCGTGGCGGCGGTGGCGATCGCGGCGGCCGGCAGACCAGCAGCCCCGGAGTCGGCGCGATGACCCCGCCAGACGCGCTCGACCTGACCTACCTGGACGGCTACCCGGCCCGCGTGATCGCCGACGTGCAGGAGATCGGCGCGCGCGGCGAGCTGCGCGAGTGGCTGCTGTCGCGCTACCCGGAGTGCCACCGCCTGCGCAACGAGCGCGCCCTCTACGCCCACGCCGTCGCCCTGAAGAACCGCCACCTGCGGCAGGCGCCGCCGCTGGCCAAGGTCGTCTACGACCCGCGCCTGGAGGTGCTGCGCAACGCGCTGGGCCTGCACACGCGCAACGCGCGCGTGCACGGCAACCGCCTGAGCGCCCGCAACGAGATCCGCGTGGCGGCGGTGTTCCGCCGCGCCCCGCAGGCGTTCCTCGACATGATCCTCGTGCACGAGCTGGCCCACCTGAAGGTGCCCGACCACAGCCGCGCCTTCTACCAGCTTTGTCGCAACATGGAACCCGACTACGACCGGCTCGAACTGCACGCGCGCATCTGGCTGGCCGGGCGCGCGGCG
>VGXH01000457.1 GCA_016873405.1 bacterium | reverse complement strand
GCCCTCCTTCGTCATCGGCTTGGTAGTGTCGGGCCGGTCGACGAGGATCGAGTCCTCCCACTGCATGTAGCGCGGACGCCAGGCCGGCTTCACGAGTGACGTGCGCTCGCCCGTGGACACGCGATAGCGCGCCATGTTGCCGCCCTGCGACGTGCCATAGATGATGTCCGCGTTGCTTGGATCATTGGCCGTGACAAAACCGTCGCCGCCGTTGAACGTCCACCACATCGAGTTGGTGATCATTCCCTGCCGCCGCCGCGACGGACCGCACCACGAGCCGTTGTCCTGTGCGCCGCCGCACACGTTGTACGGAATGCTCATGTCCACCGAGACGTTGTAGTACTGACCGACCGGCAGGATGTTGTTGGCGTCCCAGTTGCCGCCCCCGTCCCACGACTGCGAGACACCGCCATCGTTGCCGACGACGATATGTTGGGGGTTCTTGGGGTCGATCCACATCGCGTGATGATCCACGTGAATGCCGACCGTGGCGTTGCCGGACGTCCTGCCGCCGTCGTTGGAGTACTTCACCGGCGTGGACGACCAGAACACACGGTCCGGGTTGTTGGGTGCGACCGTCACCTGCGAGTAATAGAACGGGCGCACGTTGTTGTCGTCCCGCTTCTCCCAGGTCTTGCCGCCGTCGGCCGAGCGCCACAGGCCGCTCGGGGACTTCTGCGGCTTGACGGCCGGGTCCTTCTTCGGATTGGGCGCCGTGTCAGCCTCGAGCATCAGGTACATCACGTCCGGGTTCGACAACGCGATGGCGATGCCGATGCGTCCCTTTGTCGTTTCGGGGAGGCCGCCGCCCTTCACCTCGGTCCACGTTTCGCCGGCGTCGGTGCTCTTCCAGAGAGCCGAGCCCCTGCCGCCGGAGTACATGAAGTACGGGCCGCGGATTCGCTGGTAGCTGGCCGCCCAGACGACCTTTGGGTCCCTGGGGTCGAGCGCCACGTCAATGAAACCCGTGGAGTCATTGATGAACTTCTTCAGCTGCCACGTCTTGCCGCCGTCGGTCGTCTTGTAGAGCCCGCGCTCCTTGTTGGAGGTCCACAGCGCGCCGACCGCGGCAACGTAGACGACGTCCTTGTTCGTCGGATCCACGACCACACGACCGATGTGCTGCGTCTCCTTGAGCCCAATGAACTCCCAGGTGCGGCCACCGTTGGTTGTCTTCCATATCCCGCCGCCAGGCGAGACGGAATTGCGACCGTTGGGTTCGCCCGTCCCGTGATACACGGTGTTCGTGTCGGACGGGGCGATGGCGAGCATGCCACCGGAGGCGACGCGCTCGTTCTCGAAGACGGGGCGGAACGTGGTGCCCGCATTGGTGGTCTTCCAGACGCCGCCAGCGGCGGTGGAGGCGTAGTACGTGCGTGAGGGCCACGGAATGCCGGCGACATCCACAATGCGGCCCTGGTGATTTGCTGGGCCGATGCTGCGCCAGCGGAAGCCGGCGACAGTCGCCGAGTCGAGCTGGGCGGCCAACGGAGCCGCGGCAGCTGCGAGCAGGACGGCCGATTTCAGGACGGATCTCATGGGGATTCGGGGTGGAGGACTGAGGGTGGGACGAACAGGATGATCCACGGGCAATTACGCCGGGCACTACTATAGTGTTGGCGGCGAGGGCGCCCCGCGGGACGCCCTTGCCACGTCCTACTGCGGCATGCTGGCTGGAATGCCCATCCGCTCCGGCGGTGGCACCTTGCGGGTGCGGCTGAACTCACGACGCGACGCGTCGGCCATCAGTGACCGATTCCACCAGAGCTGGATGGCGGCGTCATACCGCCCCAGCACATTGTGCAGCCAGTATGGACGGTTCTCGGCGCGCCAGCTCTTCTCGTAGAGCTCGCGGCCAAGCACGTACGCCTCGCGCATCGTTTGCAGGCGGCCATTGATTCCCGAGATGTCGGCGAGATCGATCCAGGTGACCGGCTTCGTGCGGTTCGGGTCAAGGGCGGCGGCGTACGCCTTTACCATCTCGTCGGCGAACTGGAACTTCATGCCGATGAAGTCGAGCCGGCGCGCACCCATGTCCATGGCGTCGAGAGCGTCCTGCTCGCGCAAGGCGGGCTGCAGGCGCCGCGCCTGCGCAATGAGCACCGAGGCCGACTCGGCGTGGATGCGCAGCTCCGGCGCGGCCACGCGGATCTTCTTGGCGATCTCCATCCCCTCGGGGGAGTACGGATCCACCCAGTAGAGGAAGTCGTGGCCGTTGCCAGCCCCGGCCTTCTGCAGGGCAGCGTGCGCCATCATCAGGTGCTGCTGGGCGGCGTCGATCTTGCCGGTGGTGTCGTTGTGGAACTGCAGGCCGAACGCGCGCTGGAAATCAGGAATCGACGACTCTCCCTTCTGCCACGCCGCCGCCGCGCCAAAGAGCACGCCGTACCAAGTCTGGTTGAAGATCTCCTCGCCGTCGTCGCCCCAGCTGGTGTTGAGCATCCCGGTAGAACCGAGCTTCTGACCGTCGCGCACGAAGCCCTGGATGTTCTTGAGTGCCGTGTTGTTGTCGGGATACGTCATCGACCAGTTGCTGACGCCGGGGGCGACCCAGGTCTGCATGCCGGTGCCGGAGAACGGCGTGAGATAGCGCTCGAAGTTG
>VGXH01000456.1 GCA_016873405.1 bacterium | reverse complement strand
GCCGGAGGAGCAGGACGGGGACGCTGACGCGGGGACGAACCCCCGCCCGACGAACGCCGACAAGGAGCAGACATGAGCGAGGGACGCCTGATCGTCGCCTGTGATTTCGGCACCACTACGTTCCGCGCGCTGGTCACCGAAGTGGACCATGAGGGATCGTTCAGGGTCATCGGCCATGCCGAGGAGCCGGCGCAGGGATTCCGGGACGGCGACTTCGCCGACCTCGGCGCCGGCTCGGCCGCCATCGCGCGGCTGATGGTGCGCCTGGAGGAGGCGGCGGACATCTACGTGTCCGGCTTCGCCTACAACATCAGCGGCTCGCACCTGCGTTCGGTGCGCGCGACCGCCGGGCTGCCCATCGGACCGGGGCCGCGTCCGATCCGCCACGCGGACCTCGACGAGGCCCGCACGCGGGCCAGCGCCATGGCCATCCCGTTCGACCACCAGATCCTGTCGGTGACGCCGGTCGAGTACGCGGTCGATCGCGTGCGGGGGGTCATCGACCCGGTGGGCCGCGTCGGCAGCCAGCTCGAGATCCAGGCTCACCTGATCACCGGCTCGCGCAGCGTGCTGCACAACATCGAGAACGCGATCACCACCGCGAAATACAAGCCGCTGGGCGAGGAGATCGACGTGCTGGCCGCCGCCGCCGCGCTGCTGGACGCGCGCGAGCGCCAGGAGGGCGCCATGCTCATCGACGTCGGCGGGCTCTGCACGAACTGGGCGGTCCACCGCAAGGGGTCCATCGTGGCCAGCGGCTCGGTCCCGCTGGGCGGCTGGCACCTGACCGGCGACCTGGCGCACGGGCTGCGCATTCCGCGCGAGCAGGCGGAGGACGTCAAGCGCACGCGGGGCGTGGTGCTGCGCAGCCTGGTCGACCAGGTGCCCATCGACGTCCTGTTCGAGGAGCGCCGGCCGACCGAGACTCCCGGCCTGGTGGCGGCGATCCTCGAGCCGCGCATGGAGGAGATCTTCACCTGCGTGAAGAACGACTTCGGCGACGCGCGCGAACTGGCCGCCCTCAAGGCCGGCGTCGTGCTGACCGGCGGCGGCAGCCGCTGCCGCGGCACGCGCGCGCTCTGCGAAGAAGTGCTCGACCTGCCGGTGCGGCGCGCCTACCTGCCGGAGTCCCTCGCCGGCCGCGCGTCGCTGCCCGACGGGCAGTGGGCCACGGCCCTTGGCCTAGGTTTCCTGTATGCCGGCTGCGAGGACGAGAGGCCGCGCGGGGCGGCCCCCGGCCGGGGGGGCTGGCTGGCGCGGCTGCGCGGCCGCTGGCGCCGCCCCGCCGAGGGCGGGGAACTGAGCGCCGAGGCCTGAACGCCGCCCGAAACGGAAAAAATTCCTTGAGGTGGCCGCAGCGGTGTGTTAATGGATTGCGCAAGCAGTCCCGCAGCACCGGCGCCGGCCTATTCTTGTGCGCGGCAAGGGATACCGCGCTTCCCGCGGCCCGCCGGATGCCATGACCCATCTCAAGGAGGAGGCGGGCGTCATGATGTTCGAGTTCGCCGATGACACCGTTCGCACCGGAACCGAACGCCTCGCCGATATCAAGGTCGTGGGCGTCGGCGGCGCCGGCGGCAACGCCGTCGGCCGGATGATCGAGGCGGGGCTGGTCGGGGTCGAATTCTTCGCCGTGAACACGGACCTGCAGGCCCTGCACGATTCCCCCGCTCACCGCACCCTGCAGATCGGCGCCCAGGGCACGAAGGGCCTCGGCTCGGGCGGCAACCCCGAGGTGGGCCGCGCGGCCGCCGAGGAGGACCTCGAGGGACTGCGCGAAGCCCTCACGGGCGCCGACATGGTCTTCGTCACCGCGGGCATGGGCGGCGGCACCGGCACCGGCGCGGCGCCGGTCATCGCGCGCGTGGCGCGCGAGCTGGGCGCGCTGACGGTCGCCATCGTCACCAAGCCGTTCCGCTTCGAGGCCTCGGTCCGCATGCAGCAGGCGCTGGCGGGCATCGAGGAACTGCGGCAGGCGGTCGACACCCTCATCATCATCCCGAACCAGCGGCTCTTGGAAGTGGTCCCGCGCGGCACGAGCATGCGCGAGGCCTTCCGCATCGCCGACAACGTGCTGTACGAGGCCACGCGCGGCATCTACGAGATCATCTCGCGTCACGACCACGTGAACCTCGACTTCGCCGACGTGCGCACCGTGATGAAGGACATGGGCCAGGCGATGATGGGCACCGGCCGGGCCGAGGGGCCCGACCGCGCGGTCGAGGCCGCCCGGCGCGCGATCAGCTCGCCGCTGCTGGAGGACATCGATATCCGCGGCAGCCGCGCCGTCCTGGTGAACGTGCTGGGCCGCGACGTGGGCCTCGAGGACACCGCCGCGGCGATGGAGTTCATCCAGGAGGCCGCCGGCCCGCAGGCGCACGTGATTTTCGGCTACGGCAACGACGACTCGCTGGGGGACACGCTGCAACTGACCGTCATCGCGACGGGCTTCGATGCCGCGCGCGAGCCGGTCGCCGCGCGCGCGGCCGCCCGGCTGGACGGCCCGCCGGCCCCCGCGGCGGCGGACCACGCCGCGGCGGCGCGCCTGGACGCCGACGAGTCGGCGATCCTGCCGGCGCCGGCCGCGGAGTGGACCGGGCCCCCC
>VGXH01000455.1 GCA_016873405.1 bacterium | reverse complement strand
CGGCCTGGACCAGATAGGGTCCGCGCGGCTGGGGGACCACGCGCGGGGTCAGGGCGCCGGTCGGTTCGGGGCGGGCCGGCTCTTCGGTTTCGACCTTCGCCGTGGCCTCGGCCCCGGGCGCCGGCTCGGCCGTTCTTGCCGCCGGCGTGTCCGCGGGCTGCCTGGGAACGGGCGCCGCCGCGGCGGGCTGATCGACGGACTGCCGGCCGTCGGCGTCGCCGGCGGCGGCCGACGGACGCGCAAGCGTGAGTTCCAGCGGCGCGTTGTCGGCGCCGCCCAGTTCGCCCCCGGCCACCGGTTGCTCGGGGGTGAACTGCGGGACCTCGCTCGCGATCTCGACGTCGCCGGACACCGGTTCGCCGCCGGCTTCCGGCGCCGTGACCACGGTGCGGTTCTCGCCCAGCCCGGTGGGCGTCGGCCCGCCGCCGCCGGAACGGAACAGGGCGACGGCGCCGGCGATGCAGACCAGGACGGCCAGCCACATGATGCGCGGCATCCCGCCCTTGCCGCCGCGCGCGGCGCGCCGGCGTCGGCGGACGGTGGGCTTCTTCTCGGCGGATTCGTTCGTCATGCCTCCAGCATCCTTTCCGGAGAGCTGCCGGGCGGGGGCGACCCGAAGGGCCCAGGGAATCCTAGACCGGCCGCGTCCGCCGATCAACACCTTACCTGCACGCGGCGTTCCGCTCCGCCCCGCCGACGCCCACGGCGGGAACGCAAGCGGCGGGCCCGCGGCCGGGCGTCCTTGCCGCCGCCTGCGCCGGAAGGTATCCTCCGTCAGGAGGAACCACGCGCAGCGGACCCGCCACGCAGGACAGGGACATGGCACCACGCAGCGGCGGCGCGCCCCGCCCGGGGGCGTTCATCTTCGACCTCGACGGGACGCTCGTCGACTCGCGGCAGGACATCGCGGCGGCGGCGAACGTGGCGCGCGCGGCGGTCGGCCTGGGGCCGCTGGACGAGCCCGTGCTGCGCGGCTACGTCGGCGACGGCGTGAACCTGCTGCTGCGCCGCGCGCTCGGCCACGACGCGGCGGCCGGAGCCCTCGCCGACGAACACGACCCGCGCCTGGCCGCGGCGCTCGACGCCTACCTGGACCACTACGGACGGCACCTGCTGGACCACACGCGGCCCTATGACGGCGTGGCGCAGATGCTGGCGCGCCTGCCGCGCGTGCCGCTGGCGGTGGCCACCAACAAGCCGGGCGGCTTCAGTCGCGCGATCCTGGCGGGGCTGGGCCTGGCCGCGCATTTCCGCTGCGTGGTCGGCGGCGACGAGGCGCCGCGGCGCAAGCCGGACCCCGCCCACCTGCGCGCCTGCCTGGCGGGGCTGGACGTGGAGCCGGCGGCGGTCGTCGTCGTGGGCGACAGCGGCAACGACATCCTGGCCGCGCGCTCGCTGGGCGCCGTGGCCGTGGGCTGCGCGTGGGGTCTGCAGCCGGTGGCAACACTGCGGGCGCTGGCGCCGGACCACCTGCTGGAGGCGCCGCTGGAACTGGCGGCGCTGTTCGCGGACGCCGCCGACGGCCGGCCGGAGGGCAAGCCATGAGCGAACGGACTTTGCTGCTGCACCCGTGGCCGCTGGAGCGGCTGCTCGGGCGCGTCGCGCACGAATGGGCGAGCGACAAGGCGATCTTCAGCCTGGCCGGCCGGCGGTTCTGGAAGAGCGAACCGGGCCTGGACCTCTCCTGCACCGCGGCGGGCCGCCGCGTGGCCACGCCGGTGGGGCCGGCCGCGGGGCCGCACACGCAGCTGGCGCAGAACCTGGCGCTGGGCTGGCTGTCCGGCGCGCGGACGTTCGAGCTGAAGACCGTGCAGATCCTCGACGAGCTGGACATCCCGCGCCCGTGCATCGACATGGAGCACGAGGGCTACAACGTTGAGTGGAGCCAGGAGCTGACGCTGCCGCAGTCGCTGGAGGAGTACTGCAAGGGCTGGCTGCTGCTGGCGGTGCTGCGCGAGTGGGAGCCGCTGCGCGGGGCGATCGGCGAGCCGGGCGACCACGCCTTCGAGCTGTCGGTGGGCTACGACCTGGCCGGCCTGCGGCACGAGCGCATGGCGGCATTCATCGACGGCCTCAGGGACGCGGGGCCGCGGCTGGCGGCGCTGCGCGCGGGGATCGGCGGGCCGTTCGCGCACCTGCGGGACGTCGCGGCGGACCCGCGGATCGTGCGCGCGGCGACGCTCAGCACGTTCCACGGCTGCCCGCCCGACGAGATCGAGGCCATCGTCGAGCACCTCATGACCCGGCACGGCCTGGACGTGACGGTCAAGCTCAACCCGACGCTGCTGGGGCGCGACGCGGCGGCGGAGATCCTGCACGAGCGCCTGGGCTACCGCGAAGTGCCGCTGGACGACGAGGCCTTCGCCGGCGACCTGCAGTGGGAGCGCGCGCTGGCGATGATCGACCGCCTGGAGGCTGTGGGGCGGCGCGAGGGTCGCGAGTTCGGCCTGAAGCTGACCAACACGCTGGTGGTGCGCAACCATCGCGGCGTGATGCCCGGCGAGCGCATGTACCTCAGCGGCGCGCCGCTGCACGTGCTGGCGGTCACGCTGCTGGCCCGGCTCGACGCCGCGCTGCCGGGCCACCTGCGGCTGGGCACGCGGGC
>VGXH01000454.1 GCA_016873405.1 bacterium | reverse complement strand
GTCGCTGACGCGGACCGAGGCCCGCGCGGCCATCGAGGCGCTCGGCGGCAAGGTCGCCGGCAGCGTCAGCCGCGCCACGCACGTGGTGGTGGCGGGAGCGAAGGCCGGCAGCAAGCTGGACAAGGCGCGCGAGCTGGGCATCGAGGTGGTCGACGAACCCGGGTTCCGCGCGCGCCTGGCCGCCGAGGGCGCAGGGGGCCCCGAGGGCGCCGGCGATGACTGACGGCGCCCTCCTCTGCGCGACGGCCTGGCGGCGCCCGGGCCGGCCGGCCTGGCTGGCGCTGGACCTGCCGGGCGCCGTGCGCGTGCGCGAGATCGCCGACCTGGACCACGACCCCGAACTGGGCCCGGACTCGCTGCTGGTGGTCGGCGGCGGCGCCGAGTGCCGGGAGCTGGCCGCCGGCGGGCTGCTCGTGGGCGGGGGCGCGTTCTGGGGGCTGCTGGATCCGGGGCGGCCGGAGCCGGTGACGCCCGCGGACGACGAGGACCCGGTCGCCGTCGAGACGGCGCTGCGCGCGGACGCGCGCCGCTTCGCCGCGCGCGTCCGCTGGTACCGCGGCCTCGACGGGGCGGTGCGCGCAGCGGTGCGCCGGGATCTGCGCGGCGGGCATCCTGATCTCGGTCCGCTGCTCGACCGGCTGGATCAGCTGCCCCTGCCGCCGGGAGACGACCGCGCGCCGGCCGAAGCCCGGCCCGCCGCTCCTGCGCGGCGCCCGCCGCCGCGGCCCTGCAGTTCCGAGCCCGAGGAGATCCACGCCTGGCTCTGCGACGAGGCCGGCCTGGGCGCCGTCTACGGCGGCGATTGGGCGCCGCGCCCCGAACAGGCCGCCATGGCGCGCGAGGTGGCGGCGGCGCTGCGGCGCCGCGAGCCGCTGCTGGTCGAGGCCGGCACGGGCGTCGGCAAGACGCTGGCCTATCTCGTGCCCCTGGTCGCGCTGGCCGTCGAAGGCAGGCGCGCCGTGGTCTCGACCCACACGCGCGCGTTGCAGTCGCAGGTGCTCAGCCTGGACCTGCCGCGCCTGCGGCCGCTGCTGGGCGAGCGGCGTTTCCGGCTGCTGATGGGGCGGCGCAACTACCTCTGCCTGCGCCAGCAGCGCGCGTTCCTGACGCGGCCGGTCGAGGATCTCGCCGACGGCCTGCGCACCGCCGCGCTGCGGTTGTGGCTCGCGGTCACGGACGAAGGGCTGCGCGAGGAACTGGCCGGGCATCCGCTGCTGCAGCCGTGCGTCGGCGAGCTGTTCGACGCGGCGGACCTCTGCCTGCCGGGCCTCTGCTGGGAGGGCGATCGCTGCTTCGTGCAGCGGGCGCGCCGCCTCGCGCGCGAAGCCGACATCCTGGTCGTCAACCATGCGCTGCTGCTGCACGACCTCAGGCAGGGCCGCACGCTGCTGGGGGACTACGACGCGCTGGTGATCGACGAGGCCCATCGCCTGCCGGCCGTCACGCTGGAGACGCACGCCGTGGCCTGCGGCCTGCGCCGGCTGGCCGACCTGGACGACGCGCTGGGCGCCGCCGCCGCGGGCGCCGCCCCGCCGCGCCTGGAACTGGCGGCGCGGCGACTGGCGGCGCACGGCCCGGCCGGCGAGCGGGCCGCCGCCGGCTGCGCCGACCTGGGCCGCGCGCTGGCGCGCGTGCAGGCGGCGTTCCGCCGCTGGTGGCAGGGCGTCGGCGACCAGGTGCCGACGCTGGCGGGCGCGGCGCCTCCGGAAGCCGGCCGCCTGCGCGTGCGCGACCCGGACGCCTTCTTCGCGCCGCTGCGGCCGCAGACCGCGGCGCTGCTGGAGGACCTGGCCGCCGCCGCGGCCGCGCAGGCGGACCTGGCCGGCGCCGTCGGCGACCTCGACGAGCCGGAGCCGGCCCTGCAGGACGATCTGGCGCAGGTCGCCGTCGCCGGCCAGGTGCTCAGGCAGCTCGAGCAGGACGTGGCGTTCCTGGCCGCCGGACCGGACGAGGGCTGGGTCACCTGGGTCGAGCCGGCGCGCGCCCGCGCGGGCGCCGCGCGCGGCGGGGCGGCGCTGCTGGGCGCCACGCTCCTGGAGTCGGGCGGCGTGCTGCGCGAGGCCTGGCTGGAGGCCGACCTGCGCCCGGTGGCCACCAGCGCCACGCTGGCCGTCGGCGAGGACTTCACGCACATGCTCGACGAATTGGGACTGAGCCGCCGGCGCCCGGCCACCCGCACCCTGACCTGCCCGTCGCCGTTCGACTACCACCAGCAGTGCCGCATCCTGGTGCCGGCCAGGTTCCCCGATCCGCAGGCCGCCGGCTTCGACGAGGCGGTCGGGCAGGCGCTCGCCGCGCTCGCGCGCGCCGTCCCGCGCAAGACGATGGCGCTGTTCACCTCCTACCGCGCGATCCGCGTCGCGCAGGAGGTGCTGGCCGCGCACGGCTTCGAGGGGCCCGGCCTGGGCGGCGGCCCGGCCGTGCTGGCGCAGGGGCCGCGCGCGCCGGCGGCCGCCGTCGGCGAGCAGTTCCGGCGCCTGCCGCGCGCGCTCCTGCTGGGCACGGCCACCTTCTGGGAGGGCGTCGATTTCCCCGGCGACGACCTCGAGGTGCTGGTCGTGGCGAAGCTCCCCTTCCTGGTGCCCTCGGATCCCTGGGTCGAGGG
>VGXH01000453.1 GCA_016873405.1 bacterium | reverse complement strand
TTTTGCGGCAATCTGCCCGTGCAGCTGCTGCGCCAGCCGCGCGCGCACTGCCTGCAGGGCACCGCCGCGGCGCCGGCGCCCGCCCGGCGCGAAGGGGTCGAGTACCTCCTGCCCTGGGCCGGCGTGGCGATGGAGGGCGAGGTGCAGCCCGGGCGCGGCTCGTTCAGCCTGGACCTGGGGCGCCTGCTGCAGTACCTGATGGGCCTGGAGAAGGTCACCGACACGTTGATCGATCCGATGGATCGCATCGCTCAGGTGATGCACGCGGTCCCGCAGGGCACGGCGCTGCGCGCCCTTGCGGAGCGCCTCTGATGCGCGGCCACATCGCACTGGAAAACGGCCTGGTGTTCAGCGGCCGGCTGCTGGGCGCCCCGCTCCCGGCCGGCGGCGAGGTCGTCTTCCACACCGGCATGACCGGCTACCAGGAGATCCTCACCGACCCCAGCTACGCGGGCCAGGTCGTGGTCTTCACCGCGGCGCACCTGGGCAACTACGGCACGCACGCCGGCGACAGCGAGTCGACGCGGGTGCACCCGCGCGCCGTCGTCGTGCGCGATTTCTGCCGGCGCAACTACCACCGGGGCAGCGAGCACAACCTGGACCACGTCCTGAGACGGGCCGGCGTGCCGGCGGTGTCGGACATCGACACGCGGGCTCTGACCATCGCGATCAGGGACGGCGGCACCTGCCGCGGCTTCGTCGGCGCCGGCGACCCGCGCGAGCTGGTCGAGCGCGCCCGCGCCCTGCCGCCGATCGACCAGGTCGATTGGGTGGCGCGGGTGACGCGCGCCGCGGCCGGCCCGTTCGAGCGCCAGCCGCGCGTGGCCGACCCCTGCGAGGTTGCGGTGCTGGACTGCGGCGTCAAGAAGAGCATCCTCGACTGCCTGGTCGACGCAGGCTGCCGCGTGCGCGTGTTCCCGGCCGCCACCCCGGCCGCCCAGCTGCTCGCCGGCCCCACCGAGGGCGTGTTCCTGAGCAACGGCCCGGGCGACCCGGCCTCTCTGCCGCACCTGGTCGACACGGCGCGCAGCCTGCTGGCGGCCGACGTGCCGCTGTTCGGCATCTGCCTGGGCCATCAACTGCTGGCGCGCGCGCTGGGCGCCACCACGGTCAAGCTCCCCTTCGGCCACCACGGCGCCAACCACCCCGTGCACAACCTGGCCACCGGCCGCGTCGAGATCACCAGCCAGAACCACAACTACGCGGTGCCCGAGGGCAGCCTCGACTCCGCGCGCGCGCTGGTGACGCACGTGAGCCTGAACGATCGCTCCGTCGAAGGGCTGCGCGCCGTCGGCCGCGACGCCTTCTCGGTGCAGTTCCACCCCGAGGCTGCGCCCGGCCCGAGCGACAGCCTGCACCTGTTCGCCGCTTTCCGCGAGCGCATGCTGGCCCGGCGCCGCCTGACCGCCCCGCTGAAGGAGCGCCATGCCGAGGCGAGCTGACCTGCGCACGATCCTGGTCGTCGGCTCCGGGCCCATCGTCATCGGGCAGGCGAGCGAGTTCGACTACTCCGGCACCCAGGCCGTGCGCGCCCTCAGGCGCGAGGGCTACCGCGTGGTGCTGGTCAACAGCAACCCGGCCACGATCATGACCGACGAGGACATGGCCGACGCCACCTACATCGAGCCGCTGACCTGCGCGATGCTCGAGCAGGTGATCGCCGCCGAGCGTCCGGACGCCCTGCTGCCGACGGTCGGCGGGCAGACCGGGCTGAACCTGGCCGTGGAACTGGCGGACACGGGCGTGCTGGAGAAGCACGGGGTCGAGCTGATCGGCGCCAGCCCGCGCACGGTGAAGCTGGCCGAGGATCGGGAGCTGTTCAAGCAGCGCATGGCCGAGATCGGCCTGCAGACGCCGCGCAGCGTGCTGCTGACGGCCGTCGAGCAGGCGCCGCGCGCGCTGGCGGAGCTGGCGTTCCCGCTGATCCTGCGCGCCAGCTTCACGCTGGGCGGCGCCGGCAGCGGCATCGCCCGCGACGAGAACGAGCTGCGCGAACTGCTGCGCGAGGGCCTGGCCGCCTCGCCGGTGGGCAGCGTGCTGGTCGAGGAGTCGGTGCTCGGCTGGAAGGAGTACGAGCTGGAGGTCATCCGCGACCATGCCGGCAACGGCATCGTCGTCTGCAGCATCGAGAACTTCGACGCCATGGGCGTGCACACCGGAGACAGCGTGACGGTGGCGCCGGCGCAGACGCTGACCGACCGCGAGTTCCAGCGCCTGCGCAACGACGCGCTCAGGGTGCTCGACGCCGTCGGGGTGGTGACCGGCGGCAGCAACGTGCAGTTCGCCGTCGATCCCGAGAGCGGACGCTCGCTGGTCATCGAGATGAACCCCCGGGTCAGCCGCAGCAGCGCCCTGGCCAGCAAGGCCACCGGCTACCCCATCGCCAAGGTGGCGGCGCTGCTGGCCGTCGGCTACACGCTGCCCGAGCTGCCGAACGAGATCACCGGCACCAGCAGCGCCTGCTTCGAGCCCACTCTGGACTACACGGTGGTCAAGGTGCCGCGCTGGGCCTTCGAGAAGTTCCCCGGCACGCCCGACAGCCTGGGCACCACCATGCAGTCGGTGGGCGAGGTCATGGCCATCGGCCGTTCGTTCCGCGAGGCCTTC
>VGXH01000452.1 GCA_016873405.1 bacterium | reverse complement strand
CCCCCACCCGGACCTGCGGCGCATGCTGCTGCAGGACGACTGGGTCGGCCATCCGCTGCGCAAGGACTACGTGATGCCCGACCAGTGGAACGGGGTGCCCCTGCAGGGGCAGCCGTACTGCGCGAACCCGTTCCCCGCCGTGTCCGGCGGCCCGGACCAGCCCGCGGGCGACAGTCCCGCCGAGGGATGAGCATGGCGAACGACCCCAGCCTGGCGAAGGCCGCCGTCTCCAGGAACGGCTGGCACGACCAGGACCACGTGCCCGGCCTCAAGAGCGAGCTGCTCGAGCTGAACATGGGCCCGCAGCACCCCGCCACGCACGGCGTGCTGCGGCTGCTGCTGCAGACCGACGGCGAGATCGTCTACAAGGTGACGCCGGTGCTCGGCTACCTGCACCGTTGCGCCGAGAAGATCGCCGAGGGCGTCACCTGGAAGCAGTGGGTGGTCTACACCGACCGCTTCGACTACCTGGCGCCGATGTGCTGCAACCACGCCTACGTGACGGCGGTGGAGAAGCTCATGGGCCAGCCGGTGCCCGAGCGCGCCGAGCACATCCGCATCGCGGTGTCCGAGCTGTCGCGCATCGCCAGCCACCTGATCGCCCTGGCCACGTTCGGCCTGGACATGGGCGCCTGGACGCCGCTTCTGTACTGCTTCCGCGAGCGCGAGGAGATCCTCAACCTGCTGGAGCGCATCTCCGGCGGGCGGATGCTCTACAACTACATGATCCCCGGCGGCGTGCGCTACGACGTGCCGAACGACAACTGGGTGGCCGACACCCTGGACTTCGTCGACCTCATGGAGTTCAGGAAGCTGCCCGAGTACAACACGCTGCTGTCCTACAACAAGATCTTCATCGAGCGCACCGCCGACGTCGGCGTCATCGACCGCCGGACGGCGCTGGACTACGGCTGCACGGGCCCGGTGCTGCGCGGCTCGGGCGTCGACTTCGACTGCCGCCGCGACGACCCCTACAGCCTGTACCACAGGTTCGACTGGCAGGTGCAGGTGGGTCGCGGCGAAATGGGCACCGTGGGCGACTGCTGGGACCGCTACATCGTGCGCGCGCGGGAGATCGAGCAGTCGTGCCGGATCATCAGGCAGGCGCTGCAGCAGCTGCCGGAGGGGCCGTACCAGGCCCTCGCGCTGAAGGCCCTGGTCAAGGCGCCGGCGGGCGCCGCCTACACGCGCGTCGAGAGCGCCAAGGGCGAACTGGGGCACTACCTGATCGCCGACGGCGGCCAGACCGCGTTCCGCAACAAGGTGCGGTCGCCCTCCTTCTGCAACCTGCAGGTGGTCGAGAAGGTGGGCGTGGGGCAGATGGTCTCGGATCTCGTGGCCCTGGTGGGGTCGCTGGACATCGTCCTCGGGGAGATTGACCGCTGATGCAGCTCCTTTACGACTTCTTCACCGGGCGGATGGGGCTGGACGCGACCGGCGCCCACGTCGCGGTGGCGTCGCTGATGGCCGTGCTGATGTTCACGGTCATGGCCATCTGCGCCATCTTCTTCACGTGGATGGAGCGCAAGGTCGCCGGCTTCATGCAGAGCCGCTACGGCCCGATGTACACCGGCCGCTTCCACGGCTGGGCGCAGGCCGTGGCCGACATGCTGAAGATCCTCGGCAAGGAGGACATCATCCCCGCCGAGGCGGACAAGGGGCTGTTCAAGTTCGCGCCGATACTCGTGCTGCTGGGCTCGCTGCTGGCCTGGGCGGCCATCCCCTGGGCGCCGGACTTCGTGGCGGCGGACTTCGACCTGGGCCTGTTCTACATCTTCGCCGCCAGCAGCCTGGTCGTGATCGGCATCCTGATGGCGGGCTGGGCCTCGAACAACAAGTGGGCGCTGTACGGCGCGGCGCGCGGCGCGGCGCAGATGGTCAGCTACGAGATCCCGCTGGCCCTGGCGGCCGTGCCGGTGATCATGCGCGCGGGCTCGCTGAACCCGCAGGACATCGTCATCGCGCAGCAGGGCGGGGTCTGGCACTGGAACATCAACCCGATCACGAACCCCTTCCTGTTCGTGGCATTCGTCCTCTACTTCATCGCCTCGATCGCCGAGACGAACCGCGGGCCGTTCGACATGCCCGAGACCGAGTCCGAGCTGGTGGCCGGCTACCACACCGAGTACACCGGCATGCGCTTCGCCTTCTTCTTCCTGGCGGAGTACGCGAACCTGTTCCTGGTCTCGATGATCGCCGTCCTGCTGTTCCTGGGCGGCTGGTGGGCGCCGCTGCCGGGCCTGGGCTGGATCCCGCCCGCGCTGAACTTCATCAGCAAGGGCGTGCTGCTGGTCTTCCTGAACATGTGGGTGCGCTGGACGCTGCCGCGCGTGCGCGTCGACCAGCTCATGTACCTGTGCTGGAAGGTGATGATCCCCGCGTCGCTGGTCTGCGTGGTGGGCGCGGGACTGTGGATGATGGCCTGGGGCCAGCTGAATTAGCCGGAGTTTCCCGGCGCCGCGGCCCGGCCGCGCCGCCGTTCTGCCGCGAAAGGGCGTGAAGAGAAGATGGTCCAGTACTTCGCGGACATCTACCAGGCGGTGAGCTCGGCCTTCCAGGGCATGGGGATCACCTTCAAGCACATCTACAGGAAGCCGGTGACGCTGC
>VGXH01000451.1 GCA_016873405.1 bacterium | reverse complement strand
CGCGGTCACCGCGCCCGACACCGCGGACATCGACTCGCGGGCGGCCTGGGTCGTCGAGTCCGGGCTGTCCGATACCGCGGTGACGGCCGTGTCCGGCCACCGGATGCTCCTGCGGCTGGCCGCCGAACGCCCGCTCTGGGACCTGTGGACGGCCTGGGGCGCGTCGTTCGCGGATTCGGCCGCGGGCGGCGCTCGCGAGGGCGCGTACGCGCGCCGGCTGGCCGCGGTGCCGGACGCCGGGGACCCGGTCGCGGCCGTCCTGGCCGCCGTGGCGCCGCTGCTGGCAGAGCCTCGACTGGCCGGCCAGCTCCTGGACGCGGACGTGGCCCGACTGACCGGCGGCGGGACGCCGGCGCGGCCCTCGCTGGTGCCGGCCCTGGTGACGGAAGCCGGGAAGGACCACGTCCGGATCCACGCCCTGCTGGGCTTCGCGCTGGCGGCCGGGGACATGCGCGGCCAGCTGGCCGCCGCCACCATGTTGCCGCAGCGCGGTTTGACAGCGGGTGAGCGCAGGCTATTCCTTTACCCCCTGCCGGGAGAGGGCCCGGTCCGCGACGCGCTGTTGGCCGCCGGGAGCGAACCCGCCCTGGTGCTGGCCGTGGCGCGCAACGAGTCGCTGTTCGAGCCGGGGGTGCGATCCTGGGCCGGCGCCCTCGGCTTCATGCAGGTCATGCCGTTCCACTACGAGCGGCGCGGCGCGCTGCCGGGCGCGCGCCACTGGAGCAACCCGCCGGTGTCGATCGCCAAAGGCGACCAGCTCCTGGCCGAGGGCGCCCGTCGCTACGGCGGCGACCCGTACCGGCTGCTCGCGGGCTACAACGCGGGCTACGAGGCCACCGACCGCTGGGATCGCCAGCTCGGCGGCCACGCGTCCCGCGACATCTACCTGGCCTGGATCGGCTACCCCGAGACACGCCACTACGTCGAGAAGGTGCTGGTCGACCGCGAGATCTACCGGGATGTCATCGCCGCGCGCGCGGCCGCCCGGGTCTGGCGCTGACGGCCCGGCAGCAAGGAGCAAGTACGATGGCCAAGGGCCTGCAGGGCTGGTTCGAGAGCGCGTTCGGGAAGAAGAACCGCGACGCCGCGAAGCTCAAGCCCCTCGTCGAGCGCATCAAGGCCGGCCGCGGGCGCTACCAGACGCTGAGCGATGACGAACTGCGCGCCCAGCGCGACGAGTTCGTGCGCCGCCACCAGGCCGGCGAGACGCTCGACGACCTGCTGGTCGAGGCCTACGGCGTCGTGTGGGAGGGTTGCCGGCGCCTGGCCGAGCGCAAGGCCACCTGGATGGTCTGGGGCCACGAGATGATCTGGGACATGGTGCCCTACGATGTCCAGCTCATGGGCGCCATCGTGCTGCACCAGGGCAAGATCGCCGAGATGGCCACCGGCGAGGGCAAGACGCTGGTGGCGATCATGCCGCTCTACCTGAACTCGCTCCCCGGGCGCGGCGCCCACCTCGTGACGGTCCCCTGGGCTGCAAGGTGGGCTACATCCTGGGCGAGATGCCCCCCGAGGAGCGGCGCGCGGCCTACGCCTGCGACGTGACCTACGGCACGAACAACGAGTTCGGCTTCGACTACCTGCGCGACAACATGGTCGTGCATGCCGAGCACCTCGTGCACCGCGAGTTCTTCTACGCGATCGTCGACGAGGTCGACTCGGTGCTGATCGACGAAGCCCGCACCCCGCTGATCATCTCCGGCGCCGTCGACAAGTCGACACACCAGTTCACGGAACTGAACCCGCGCGTGCAGAACGTCGTGCGCGGCCAGATGAAGATCCTCAACGAATGGCTGACCGACGCCGAGCGCGCGCTCCGCGCGGCCAGCCAGGGCGACGACGTCACCATCGACGAGGCGACGGCGCTGAAGCTGCTCCGCATCAGCCGCGGGGCGCCCAAGAATCCCCGCTTCCGCAAGCTGGCGCAGATCCCGGGCGTGCTGGAGACGATCCAGCGCACCGAGGAATCCTACATGCGCGACAAGGCGATGTGGGAGGCCGACGCCGATCTGCTCTACGTGGTGGAGGAGAAGAACCATCATGTCGACCTGACCGAGAAGGGGCGCGAGGTGTTCGCCCGCGACGAGCGCGAGTTCTTCGTGCTGCCGGATCTGGCCGAACGCGCCGGCGCCATCCAGACGGACGAGGCGCTGTCCCCCGAGGAGAAGGCGCAGCGCCTGGCCGCCGTCGAGCAGGAATACGCGCTGAAGAACGAGCTGATCAGCAACGTCGACCAGCTCCTGCGCGCCTACGCGCTGTACGAGAAGGACGACGAGTACGTGGTCCAGGACGGCAAGGTGATCATCGTCGACTCCTTCACCGGCCGCCTGCAGCCGGGCCGGCGCTTCAGCGAGGGCCTGCACCAGGCGCTGGAAGCCAAGGAAGGCGTGGTCGTCCAGAAGGAGACGCAGACGCTGGCGACGGTCACGGTGCAGAACTTCTTCCGCAAGTACGGGAAGCTGGCCGGCATGACCGGCACCGCCGAGACCGAGGAGGCCGAGTTCAACGGCATCTACAGGCTGGACGTGGTGATCATCCCCACGAACCGCCCCATCGCCCGCGAGGACCTGGACGACGTCATCTACAAGACGAAGAAGGCGAAGGGG
>VGXH01000450.1 GCA_016873405.1 bacterium | reverse complement strand
GTCATCCGGCGCGCCGCCGCCGACCGCCACCCACGCCGAGCCGGTCCAGCGCGCGACGTGCGGCAGCGGCGTCGCGCCCGACGCCGTGAAATCGCCCGCCGCGTAGAGCGCGCCGCCGACCACGGCCAGCGAGGTGACCGTGTTGTTCAGCCCGTCGCCGAAGGTCACCCACTGCGAGCCGTTCCAGCCCACCACGTTGGCGATGCGTGTCCCTCCGGCGTGCGAGAGGTTGCCCGCGGCGACGATCATGCCGTTCCAGGCCACGGTCGCGCGCACGATGCCGCTGCCGGTCGGCTGGCCGGTCAGGCCGGGCGCGCTGAAGTCGGAGGACCAGTTCTCGTCGCCGGGCGCGGCGAACGCGCCCGCGAACAGGCCCAGACCCGCAAGCAGGACGATCGCGGCGGCGCCGCCGCGCGGGTGCAGGTGTCGCTTCATGATGGATGTTCCCCCCGTCTGGCTGATTTCTCCACCCGGCCGGCCGCGGCTGCGAGCCGAACCCGTGACCGAAAAGCACGCCACGCTCCCAACTCTGAGGTTATCATACTCGACTAGATTGGTCCAGTCTCGTTGTTGTTGACACCTTATGACAAAAATCTATGGTGTATGGTCGCCTGCGCCTACCTTGCCATTTGACCTTACGTCACTTGCGCCGGCGCAAGTTCTCACATAACATCAACAACGACACCGCGCTCAGGGCGTGCTATCATGGACCCGGCCGCCCGGGGTCCCCCGGGCGCACGCGTCCCGCACCGGGGAGTCCTCTGCCTTGCCCTCGCCCAGCCGGATCATCACGGCCGCCACGCTGACGCTCGCGCTGTGCGCCCCCTTCGCGCCGCACGCCGCCCACGCCGTGGACGTCACCTTCCAGGTCCGCATGGCCACGCAGATCCAGGCCGGCAACTTCGATCCCGCCGCCGACTCGGTCGACCTCGCCGGCAGCTTCAACGGTTGGGGCTCCACGCTGACGCCGCTGGTCGACGCCGACCTTGACTCCATCTACGTCGTCACCCTTGGCGGCTTCAACGCCGGCGACTACCTGGAGTACAAGTTCCGGATCAACGGCCAGTGGGACGGCACCGAAGAATTCCCGGGCATCGGCAACAACCGCACCTACACCGTCGTCGCCGGCAGCAACCTCATCGACGTCTGGTACAACGAGCGCGAAGCCGGCGGCGGCGCCACCGAACCCCAGACGCCCGAGCTGCACTGGTGGAACGATGCCGTCTTCTACCAGGTCTTCGTGCGCAGCTTCCAGGACAGTGACGGCGACGGCATCGGCGACTTCACTGGCCTGACGCAGCGACTGGACTACCTCAACGACGGCGACCCCGCCACCGACGACGACCTGGGCGTGACCGCGCTGTGGCTGATGCCGATCAACGCCTCGCCCAGCTACCACGGCTACGACGTGACGGACTACCGCAGCATCGAACCGGACTACGGCACGCTGGCCGACTTCCAGACGTTCCTGGCGGCGGCGCACGCGCGCGGCATTCGCGTGATCATCGACTTCGTGATGAACCACTGCTCGAGCCAGCATCCGTGGTTCACGGCCTCGCGCAACAACCAGCCCGGCTGGCGCGAGTGGTTCCGCTGGTCCGGCAGCAATCCGGGCGGCAGCGGGCCCTGGGGCCAGACGGTGTGGCACCGCAGCGGCTCCAGCTGGTACTACGGCCTGTTCACTGGCGGCATGCCCGACCTCAACTACGACACGCCGGCGGTGAAGACCGCGATGTTCGACGCGGCCACCTTCTGGCTGGACACCATCGGCGTGGACGGCTTCCGGCTGGACGCCGTGCTCTACATCGACGAGGACCCCGGCTCGCTGCAGAACACGCCCGCCACGCTGCAGTTCTGGCAGGACTTCAACACGCACGTCGAGTCGGTGGCGCCCGCGGCCATGACCGTCGGGGAAGCGTGGACCACCACGACCACCGCCGCGCCTTACCCGGCGGCGGGCCGCCTGGACCTTTGCTTCGAGTTCGACCTCGCGGGCGCGGTCCTGAGCGCGGTGAACAGCGGCGACGCCGGCTGGCTGGGCAGCAAGCTCGCGCAGGACTGCGGCAGCGTCTACCGCTACCCGCAGTGGGGCACCTTCCTGAGCAATCACGACCAGGACCGCGTCTACAGCGTCCTGGGCCAGGATCCCGGCCGCATGCGCGCCGCCGCCGGCCTGCTCCTGACGCTGCCGGGCGTGCCCTTCATCTACTACGGCGAGGAGCTGGGGATGACCGGCACCGGCGACCACCGCAACATCCGCGCGCCGATGCCGTGGACCGGCGGCGCCAACGCCGGCTTCTCCACCGCCACGCCCTGGCAGCCGCTGGGCGCGGGCTGGCAGCAGGACAACGTCGCGCTGCAGGACGCCGACCCGGGCTCGCTGCTGGGCTGGTACCGCCGCCTGGTCGACCTGCGCGAGGCCGCCCCCGCGCTGCGCCGCGGCACCTGCGCGGTGCTGGGCTCGTCGGCCGCGCCGGTGCTGGCGTTCGTGCGCGCGGACTCGAGCGCCACGCCCGCGCAGTCGCTGCTGTGCGTGGCCAACACCTCGGCGATCGCGCAGGGCGCCGTGGCCTTGACGGCCCCGGCCTGGGCGCTGGCGCCGGGCCAGTACCGCGGCACGGACCTGGGG
>VGXH01000449.1 GCA_016873405.1 bacterium | reverse complement strand
TTTTTCGCCTGCCGACCCTGTTACCGGCGCACCTGCAACCAGAGCCGCTTCTGTCTCGACACGATCGACGGCCAGCGCGCGCACCGGGCCGCGCTCGCCCTGCAGGACGGCGGACCCGGGACGGCGGACCCGGCCCCGACGCCGTGAACCCCGAGGAGACGGCATCATGATCTGGCGCGCGCCGTCGCTGCCGGAGCCCCGCGAAGGCCCGGTCCTGTTCATCGATCGTGACGGCGTCATCATCGCCGACCAGGACTATCTGTCCGATCCGGCCGGAGTGGAACTGCTGCCGGGAGTGCCGTGCGCGCTGCGCGCGGCCGCGGCCGCGGGTTACGCGCTGGTCGGGATCTCGAACCAGAGCGGGCTCGGCCGCGGCCGCTTCGGCCCGGCGGAACTGGCGGCCGTGATGCGACGCGTGGACGAGGCGCTGGCCGAGGCCGGCGCCGGCCTGGACGCCATGTACTACTGCCCGCACGCGCCGGCGGACGGCTGTCGATGCCGCAAGCCGGGGCCCGGCCTGCTGGAGGAGGCGGCCTCCGCGTTCCGCTGGGACGCCGGGCGCTCGTGGGTGATCGGGGACAAGGCCAGCGATGTCGAGCTCGGCCGACGGCACGGCCTGGGCGCGGTGCTGGTCGCGACCGGCTACGGCGCCGGCGAGGCGACGCTGGTCAGGACGTCGCGGGCGGCCGATCCGCGCGTGCGGTACGCCGCCGACCTGGCGGCGGCCGTCGCCGAAGTGCTTGCCGACGGTTCGCCGCCCGGGAGCGCGCGACGATGAGCTGGCTGCTGGACGGTCGGCCGGTCGCGCGCCTGCTGGTCACGCGCCTGCGCTATCTCGGGGACGTGGTCATGGCGACCCCGGTGGTGGACGCGCTCCGGCGCGGCGACGAGCGGCTGGAGATCGGCTTCCTCTGCGAAGAAGCCCACGCGCCGGCTCTGGCCGACCACCCGGGCCTGGCGCGCGTGCACGCGCTGGGCGCGCGGCGTCGCGGCGGCGACGCGCAGGCGCGCGGCGGGGCCAGCGCGCGGGGCGGACGCGGCACGCTGGCGATGGCGGCGGAACTGCGAAGCGTCCGCTACGACGTCGCGGTGGATCTCTTCTTCAACCCGCGCAGCGCGTGGCTGCTGCGGCTGGCGGGGATCGGCGCGCGCCTGGCCGGACCGGCCGGCTCGCGGCGGCGGCTCTACACGCACTGCAGCGCGCCGGGCGGCGCGGCCTGGCCGCCGGATCTCGCCGCGCTGGCGCCCGGCGGGCTGGGTGAGCACCTCTCGCGACTGGCGCCGCTGGTGCACGCGGAATCCGGGCTGTCGTTCGCCGCCTGGTTCCGGCGGCAGGGCGCGCGCGCGCTGCCCCGCCTGGCGCCGCGGCGGCCGCCGCCCGCGGGCGAAGCCCGGCCCCTGCTGCTGGCGCCGGGAGCCACCTGGCCGACGAAACGCTGGCCGGCGGCGCACTGGCGCGAGCTGGCCGCGGAGCTGGCCCGCGGACAATCGCGCCCGGTCCGCGTGTTGGCGCCGCCGGGCGCGGGCCCGGTGGCGGCGGGCATCGCCGGGGGCGTCGGGGGCGACGTCCAGGCGCTGCCCGAGCTGGACCTGCCGCAGGTGCTGGACCGGGTCGGGGGCGCCGCCGGCCTGGTGACGGCCGACGGCGGCATCATGCACGCGGCGGTCGCCCTGGGGGTGCCCACGCTGGCCCTGTTCGGGCCGACCGATCCGCGCCTGTGGTTCCCCTACGAGGGCGCCGGACCGTTCCGCGTGGTGGCCACGCGCCCTGCCTGCCACCCCTGCGACCTGCACCGCTGCCCGGCGTTCGTCTGCCTGCCGGACCTGCTTCCGGGCGCGGTGGCGCGCGCGGCCCGGGAGCTCTTCGCCGAGGGAGGCGCGCCGTGAACGTGGCCGCGGGCGCCGATTTCCGCCGCATCCTCCTGATCCGCCGCAAGGCGCTCGGAGATGCGCTGGTGAGCCTGCCGGCCGTCGCCGCGATCGCCGAGGCCTGGCCCGGGGCTGCGATCGACCTGGTGGTCGACCGTCCGCTGGCCGGCCTGCTGGCCGAACTGGCTCCGGCGGTGCGTGTCGTGTCGTATCCCGATGGGGCCGACGGCCCGTGGCTGCGGTGGTTGCGCCGGCGGCGCTACGACCTGGTCGTCGACTGGTTGGGCAGCCCGCGGACGGCGCTGTGGACGGCCCTCTCGGGAGCGCGTCTGCGCGTCGGCTACGACCTGCCGGGGCGACGCTGGGCCTACAATCTGCGCGTGCCGCGCAATCGCGCCGGGGAGCATCGGCTGCGCGGCTTCGCCGGCGAGGCTTTCCTGGACCCCGTGCGCGCGCTGGGCCTGGACCCGGCGCCTTGGCGAATCGGCGCGGCCGGCGACCGTTCCCGGCCGCTCGTGGGGGGAGGTCCCTTCGCGCGCTGGCTGGGCGATTGGGTGCGCGCCGGCGAAGGGCCGCGCGTCGCGCTGGTCATGAGCGCGACCTGGCCGGCGAAAGCCTGGCCGCCGGCGCACGTGGCCGGACTCTGGGAGCTGCTGACGGCCGCCGGCGCGCGCGTCGTGCTGGCGCCCGGACCGGGCGACGACGCGCTGCTGGCCGCGCTCGCCGACCGCCTGCCGCCCTCGGCGGTGGCACCGCCGTC
>VGXH01000448.1 GCA_016873405.1 bacterium | reverse complement strand
GGGGCCGGCCTGCTGGGGCCGAACGGCGCCGGCAAGTCGACGGTGATGAAGATCCTCACCGGCTCGCTGGCGCCGTCGGGCGGCGCCGCCGCGGTGGCCGGCCGCGATCTGGCCCGCGAGCCGCTGGCGGCCCGGCGGGCCGTCGGCTTCATGCCCGAGCACGTGGCCCTGCCCGGCGACCAGTCCGTCTGGTCGACCCTCCAGTTCGTGGCCGAGATCAAGGGCGTGCCGCAGGCCGCCCGCGGCGCGCATCTCGAGCAGCTGCTCGACCAGTGCGGCCTGCGCGACGTTCGCCACCGCCTGAGCGGCCGCCTCTCGCACGGCTACCGGAAGCGGCTGGGGCTGGCCCAGGCTCTGGTCGGCGACCCGCCCGTGCTCGTGCTCGATGAACCCACCAGCGGCCTGGACCCCCACCAGATCGTCGGCATCCGCGAGCTGATCCGCGGCTTTCGCGGCCGGCGCACGGTCCTGATGAGCAGCCACATCCTCAGCGAGGTGGCGGCGCTGTGCGAGCGCGTGGTGATCCTCGATCGCGGCCGGGTCGTGGCCGAGCGGACGGGCGAGGGCCTGGCCGCGGCCGATCCCCTGGCGGCGGGCCTGGCCGCGCGCACGGTGGTGCTGTCGTGGGAGGGTGACCGCGACCGGGTCGCCACCGCGCTGGCCCGCGTGGCCGGTGTCGCGGAGGTGACGGTGACGGCGACCGGCGCCGAGGTGCACATCGCCGGCAACGCGGTCGAGATCCGGCCGCGGCTGGTCGAGTCGGTGCTGCAGGCGGGCGGGCTGCTGCAGAACATCCACGACAAGGGTCCCAGCCTCGAGGACCTCTTCCTGCGCCTGACGGGCGGCGACGGCCGGCCGCCGCGCGACGGCGCCGCCGGCGAAACGGGGGCGACGAGGGAGCAGGGGCCGTGAGGACGCTGGCGGTCATCACGCGCCGCGAGTTGGCGGCGTTCTTCCACAGCGCGGTGGCGCCGGTCGTGCTGACCGGCTTCCTGGTCGCGGTCGGGCTCTTCTTCACGAACTTCATGTTCGGCTACAGCGAGATGTCGCTGGCCGCCATGCAGACGCCCGCCACCGGCAGCTACCTGAACCTGGCCGAGGGCCTGTTCAGGCCGCTCGTGTCGAACGTCGTCTTCTTCCTGCTCTTCCTGCTGCCGGCGCTGTCGATGCGCCTGATGGCGCCCGACCTGCGCCCCGGCCGACGCGAGCTGGTGGCCAGTTGGCCCGTGGGCGACGGCACCTGGATCCTGGGCAAGTGGCTGGGCGGCACGCTGGCGGCGTTGGCCATGATCGCGGGCGGCGCGGTCTACATCCTGGTCGTCTGGACCTTCGGCCGGCCGGAAGCGGGGCCGGCCTTCACGGCCGTGCTGGGACAGGTGCTGCTGGCGTCGTGTCTGGTCGCGTGGGGCCTGCTGGCCTCGTGCCTGGTCGCGAACCAGGTGGTCGCCTACTTCCTGGCCTTCATGGTGTCCCTGGCGCTGTTCATCGTCGGCGTCTTCGAGCGCTTCCTGCCCGGAGCGGCCGGGACCGTGGCGAAGGAGTTGTCGCTGCTGACGCACTTCGAGCAGTTCAGCCACGGCGTGGTCCACACGCAGGACATCCTCTACTTCGCGGGCATGACCGCGATCGCGCTGGCGGCCGCCTGGGCCGTCCACGCCGGCCGGCGGCTGCCGCCGGGCCGGCGTCTGGAAGCCTGGACGCCGGTCGCGCTGAGCGTGGTCGTCGTCCTGCTCCTGTACCTGGTCGGCCTGCGCTTTTCCCACAGCTGGGACCTGACCGGCAACCGCCGTTACAGCCTGGCGCCGCAGAGCGCCCAGGTGCTCGACCGCCTGGGCGACCTGCTGGACGGCAAGGCAGCCGAGTCGACCGGGGGCGAAGGCCCGGCCGGCGCCGACCACGTCATGGTCCATGCCTTCTACCAGAAGCTGGACCCGGCCCGCGACGTGACCGAGGCCCTGCTCAAGAGCTGCGCGCAACGCTCCCGGCGGTTCCGCTACGGGATCGTCGATCCGGAGGTCGACCTCGACCTCTTCCGGCAGTATGACCTGGGCTCCGCGCGGTCGGTCGTCGTCACGGTCGGCGACCGGCACATGACGCTGGTGCAGCCGAAGGAGAGCGCGCTGCTTAGCGCCGTCTACCGGCTGGCCTCCGGCCGCCTGTCCCGCGTGCGCTTCCTGACCGGCCACGGCGAGCACCTGCTGGACAACACCGACCGGCCCGGCTACGCCGCCTGCGCCGCTGCCCTGACGGAGCAGGGCTACGACGTGCGGCCGCTGGCGTTGACCGGCGGCGCGCGCGTGCCGGAGGGTTGCGATGTGCTGGTGGTGGCCGGCCCGCGCCTCGACCCGGAACCGGAGGTGACGGCGGCCATCGACGCCTACCTGGCGCGCGGCGGCGCCGTGCTGGCGATGACCGACCCGCCGACCCCCGCCGGCTGGTCGGCCTGGCTGCGTTCGTGGCGACTGATCCTCACGGGCGAGGTGCTGATCGACGCCGATCGCCTGGCCGCCTCGCAGGGCCTGGGCCCGCGCACGTTGGCGTTGATCGACACCTACAGCCACCACGAGATCGTGCACAGCCTGCACGGGCTGGTCACGTCGTTCCCGCTCTCGCAGCCGATCCTGGGCAC
>VGXH01000447.1 GCA_016873405.1 bacterium | reverse complement strand
GCGGGCCAGACCCATGGCGCGCCGGTAGTAGCCGCGCGCCTCGGCGGGACAGCCCTCGTCGCGGCGGGTGTCGCCCAGCATCTCGAGCGCGATGACTTCCTCGCGCGCCAGCCCGTGCTCCTTCGCGATCGCATAGGCCTCGAGCAGATCGACGCGCGCAGCCGGGAACTCCTCGCGCAGGCGGCGCACGTTGCCCAGGGCGAGGCGGGCTCGGCAGCGCATGTCCGGCAGGCGCTCGACGATGGCCAGTTCGGACGTCAGCAGCTCGGCGGCCGGTTCGTAGTCGCCCTGCTTGTAGCAGACGATGGCCAGGTTCTGGTAGTTCTGCGCCAGGCGCGGGCGCGAACCGAGTTGGCTGTTGATGGCCAGGCTCTTCTCGAACCAGCGGCGCGATTCGTCGAGTCGACCCAATGACAAGAAGGTCCAGCCGAGGAAGTTCGCGGCCACGGCCCCGCGCACCGGCTCGTCCAGCACAGTGAAGGCCGAGCAGGCGAACTCGACGTGAGCGACCGCTTCCTGCAGCCGGCCCTGCCAGCGCAGGGCGGCGCCCAGCAGCAGGCGCAATTCGGCGTGCAGCGGGTCGGCGGTGCCGGGGACCGCTTCCAGCAGTGCCACCGCCTCCCGGGCGACCTCGTCGTGTCGCCCGTCGAAGAGCGCGACGTTCAGCGCCAGAGCCCGCAGCGCGGGCTCGTCCGCGGCGAAGCCGTCCAGATGCGCGCGCTCGAACCAGTGGCGCAGTTCGTCGTGGCGCTTGAGCTCGACCAGGCACCAGCCGTGCAACAGCAACGCCCGTCGGCGTTCGTCCGCCGGCGCATTCGCCGCCAGCGCGGGAGCGAGCGCGGCCAGCGCCTCGTCGTGGCGACCGAATCGGTACAGGCGCCGTGCCGCGGCCAGGGCGGTGGCCGGCGCGGGCTGCCCGGTCAGGGCGCCGCGTCCGGCGGTGGGGTGGGCCTCGGCGGCGGCCCGCTCGCGACGCAGGCGTTCAGGGCGCACGGTGCCACCTCCCGTCGGACAGGAAGGGGCGCCGGGGCAGTGCGGAGTCCGCTCGCTCGATCGGCACCAGACGGAACAGCAGCGGCCACGGCTGACCGGCCGGCCCCGGCGCGGGTACCAGCACCAGGACGTACCTCGACCCGGTCGCCGGCCCGTTGCTCGGGTTCGTCGCGGCCTGCGCGACGGCCTCGTGCGTCCGCGGTTCGCTCTCGTACGGCCGCAACACGCCGTCGCCGGGGTCACCGGCGGGCATTTCGCAGAGCTCCGGCGGCATGGCCTGACCAGTCGCGGCGGGCCACAGGCCGAGGCCCAGCAGGAGGGCCAGCGCCGGCAGGACGCGGCGGCGAAGGCGAACGATGCGGTCCATGGCGGCTCCTGGGAGGGGGAGCATGTCCATCGGTTCCGGCAAGGTCCGTCTCGCCCGACCGCGGCTGCCGTCTCCCGCTCGCCGCGCGGCAGCCTGGGGCTGCCGCTTCGGTCCGGCTACGGGTGGGGTCCGTGTCCGCGGTGCGTGATCTCCAGCGGAGACTAGCACGCGCTTCACAAAAAGGTCAAGACTATTTTCTGTTTGGCCTGATCTGGTGCTCTTATGATATTGATTTCTACATTGAAGCATGTTTCATATTTGAGGAAACGTGCGCAATGTGTCACATCGCGGGTGTCACGTGGGTGGGTGTCGCGCGCCGGCATTTTTGTCCTCCGCCGGCCAAGGCCGGACGGCGCCGCCAGATCCGGGACCCGAGGTCGGCAGGGTTTGCCGCGGCACGGCGCCGCCGACGGCGGCCGCGGACGATACGCCAAACCGGCATCGCCGGTGTCCGCGCTCGGATTTCCGGGCGCGGGCGCGCAGCGGCGCCTATATTTGCCCGGCACGATCGGGCTCCGGCGGGGTTTGCCGTCAGGCGCCGCGCCCGATCCCGCGCAAGACCCCCGTAACCCAGGATGGTCACCGTGAGAGGTTTCTTCAGGAACCCGGTCATTGCCTTCCTGTCCTCGCTGAAGCTCAGCGCGTTCCTGATGGTGGTGGTCGGCTTCGCCTCGGCGATCGGCACGTTCGCGGAATCCGGGCGTCTGAGCTGGATCCCGAGCGCCCACGGGCGCGAAGCGGCGTATGCCGTCGTCTACGACGCCTGGTGGTTCGAGGCCGTTCTGGCCGTGCTCTGCGTCACGCTGATGCTGCTGTTCGTCAAGCGGTGGCCCTACCGGCCCCGCCAGTACGGCTTCATGCTCGTGCACATCTCGATCGTGGTGATCCTCGTCAGCGCCGGCATCACGCGCTGGTTCGGCTACGAGGGCATCATGAGCATCCGCGAGGGCTCCAGCACCGACTTCATCTACTCGAACCACAAGCACGTCGAGGTCAGCAGCGACGGCCAGTCGGCGGACATCAAGCTGCGCCTGTGGAAGGCCGGTCCCAACCAGCACGAGAAGAGGGTCGAACTGGGCGGCCAGCAGTTCACGCTGGCCGTGACCGAGTACTGGCCGCGCTTCACCGAGAAGTGGACGGAGGGACCGGGCGGCCCGGCGGCGCTGCAGTACGGCGTACTGGACCAGGGGAAGATGAGCGAGGGGATGCTGCTGGCCGGCGGGCGCGCATCGGTCGGGCAGGCCGAGATGCGGTTCCTGGAAGGGCCGTTC
>VGXH01000446.1 GCA_016873405.1 bacterium | reverse complement strand
ATCGCGGCGTGCGCCGGCCCGCACGAGGCGACCACGCCGCGGTTGCGCTCCAGTTTGGCGCCCAGCGAGAAGTCGAGCGGCCGGCCGGCGATGTCGGTCACCGCGCCGCCGGCCTCGGTCACGATCAGCGCGCCCGGGCCGTGGTCCCAGATGTTCTCGGCGTAGTCCGCGCGGTTGGGCATGCGCAGGTAGGCGTCGGCCTCGCCGCGCGCCACGACGCCGTACTTCGCCTGGCTGTCCAGGCGCGCCGGGGCCGCCTTCGCGCCGAGGGCCCCGACCACGCGCGCGGCGTTGTCGTGCGAGGAGTGTGCGGCTTCGACCGACTCGCAGAAGCGCAGCTGCGCCGGGTCCGCCACCGCGCGCGTCCGCAGCCTGACGGGCGGCCCGCCGCCGCGCAGCGGCAGCTGCCAGGCGCCACCGCCGGCCACGGCCGCGAACAGAGAGCCCTCGCCCGCGGGCCCGTCGGCGGCGCAGCCGAGGCTCGGGCAGCCCATCGCCGCCAGCGCCAACTCGCCGTTGCAGACCAGCGCCAGGGCGATCGCGTACTGCCCCCCGCGCAGGAATCCCTTGGTGCCGTCGACAGGGTCCAGTGTCCAGAAGCGCGGCGTCGCGCGGTCCAGCGCGCCATGGTCGATCCAGGCGCAGACATCGTCGGCGGTGGCGCCCGGACTTCGGGCCGCGACCAGCGCGGTCACCCGCGCCAGCAGGGCCTCGCCGCCCGCCGCGCGCAGCGCCGTCGAGTCCTCCTCGCCCATCACCGGGTCGCCGGGGAAGGCCTCGGCCAGCGCGCGGCACACCAGGGCCTGGGCGCCGAAGTCGGCCACCGTCACGGGACTGCGGTCGGGCTTGGCCAGTTCGCCGCGATCGACGCCGCCGGCGACATCGTGGCAGAGCGCGGCGGCAGCGCGGACGGCGCCCAGGGCCGCATCCAGTTCGCGCGCCAGGGGATGGGCTGCCCACGGGGCGCAGGGCGGCGGCTCGGGCATGGAGGCCTCCGTGAAACGGGTCGTTGCCGTCTGTTCGCGTCCGACTGCCGGCGTCCGGTTGCCCGCGTCGTGCGCGCCGCGGGCGGTGTGCAGGTTAGCCCGCGCGCGCCGCGCCGGCAACCGCGTCCCGACGTCCGGCAGAAAACGCTGGCCCGGCGTCGGCCGTTGGCGTAAGTATTGAAGCCGCCGGCTTCCGGAACCGCCGGCCGGTCGAGCGCGCGGCCGCGGTCGCGCAGGAGGGACGACGGATGAGAAGGACCGCTGGCTGGATCTGCGCGGCGCTGCTGGCCGCGGCGCTGCTGCCGCCTGTCGGCCCGGCACTGGCCGACGACCTGAGCGAGCGCTGGGGCCTCGGCTGCCAGCTGGGTCTGCACAAGCTGGTCGGCGGCGACCGCGACTACTCGAACGTCGATCAGGACGCGGCCCTCTGGCTGCGCAACGGCCTGGCGCCGGAGTGGTCGCTGGAAATGGGACTCAGGTACGGTTGGCTGCGCCCCGGGGCCCTCCTCGGCGAGGATGCCGGTCTGACGTTCGGCAGCGTGCACGCCTTCTACACGACCACGCTGCAGGGCCTGATCGGCGTGCGGCGCCACTTCGCGCCCGAATCCCGGTTCGTGCCCTATGCGGGCCTCTACGCGGGCTATCTGGACTGGCGCGTGCGCGACGAGAACGGCGTCGACGGCGTCGGCCTGATGCCCGACGGCGAGGTCCTGCACGGCTACGACACCAGCGGTCGCAGCCACATCCTGCATGGCCAGAACCTCACCGGCACGCTGGGCGCGGGATTCGAGTGGTTCGTCGGCGAGAACTCCAGCCTGGATCTGGGCGCGCGCTACACGCGCATCATCGACAACGACCTCGACAACATCGGCTCCGGAAACCTGTGGGGTCCGGGCGAGGTCGACGCCAACGACGGCATCCTCGAGGCCTACGCCGGCTTCGCCTGGTATTGGGGCGGCAGCAAGGACCGCGACGGTGACGGCATCCTCGATGATGTCGATGTCTGCCCGGAAGCGGCCGAGGAATTCGACGGCTGGCAGGATACCGACGGCTGTCCCGATCTGGACAACGACGGCGACGGGATTCCCGACACCGAGGACGGCTGTGAAATCGATCCGGAGGATCGTGACGGCTATCGCGACGAGGACGGCTGTCCGGATCCGGACAACGACGGCGACGGCGTGCTCGACACCGGCGACAAGTGCCCGGACCAGGCCGAGGATCCGGACGGATACCAGGACAAGGACGGCTGCCCGGACCCCGACAACGACGGCGACGGCGTGAACGACGCCGAGGACGTCTGCCCGGACACGCCGCGCGGCGTCGAGGTGGGGGTTGACGGCTGCCCGCAGGCCGCCGAGATCCAGGCCGCCATGGTGCTCAAGGGCGTGCGTTTCATGACCGGATCGGCGCAGCTCGACCCCTCGTCGGTGACGGTGCTCGAGGAGGTGGCCGCCTCGCTGAGATCCTGGCCGAACGTGCGCGTCGAGGTGCAGGGGCACACCGATGACGTGGGCGCCGCCGAGGCGAACCGGGACCTCTCGGCCCGGCGCGCCGAGGCCGTGCGCGAGTATCTGATCGGCGCCGGCGTGGAACCGGAGCGACTGACGGCCGTGGGCTACGGCGAGGACCTGCCGCTGGCCCC
>VGXH01000445.1 GCA_016873405.1 bacterium | reverse complement strand
TTTGCGCTCCCGCAGCGCGGCGCCCAGCGCGCGGCCGCCGCCGCCGACCGCCGTTTCCTGCGTGAACTCGACCCAGGTGACCGGCAGCCCGCCCGGTGGCGGCGGCACGTCGCGATCGGCGGGCCAGGGTTCGAGTTTCCCGCCGATGAACAGCTGCAGTCCCGCCAGGGGCGGCTGGCCGGCGGCCGCCAGCGCCAGCGCCGGCGCCACGGCCGCCAGTTGCGCCGCGAGCAGGCACTCGCCGTCGCCGAACCGGGCGCCGGCCCAGCGCAGGCAGGCCTCCAGTTCGTCGACCCGGTCGGCGACGGCCGGCGCGATCACGAACACCGGCCAGACGTCGCGACCGGCCGCGCGCGGCGGCGCGCCGTCGCCGTCCGCGGCCAGGAAGCGCAGGACGCGCTCGGCCAGGCGCGGCGCGTCCGCCTCGGGGTGACCGGCCAGAACCACCGGGCGCAGCCGGGCCTCCGGCGGCCGGCCGGGCGGCAGCACCAGGCGGCAGAGCCGGTCGGCGCCGCCGGGTCCCGGGTAGACGAACGGCGCCAGGCCCTCCTCCGGCAGCAGCGATCCCGACACGCCGAAGCGCGCGAGCATCAGGTTCAGGTCGGCCAGCGTGGTGGCCAGCGCGCCCGGATCGCGCCGGCCGCGATGGGCAGCCGCCGCGGCGCCGATGCGCTCGAGGAAGTAGCGGGCGGTCGGCTGTTCGTCCGCGCGCAGGGGTTTGATCGCGTCGAGATAGGTGGTCTCCCAGTCGGCGCCCAGGTTGAGCAGCCAGGTCGCCCATTCGGCGCGCCCGCCGCCGGGCAGGGTCAACGCGGCGCTGACGTGGCACGGGCCCGGCCGCAGGCGACTGAAGTCGAGGGCGCGGTTCAGGCGCGTGACGCCGGCCAGGATCTCGACGGCCTGCGGCTCGGCGGCCTGTCCGGTCAGGAGCGGGTTGCCGTCGCTGTCGCTGAAGGCCAGCGCCAGGGTTCCGGCGCCCGCGGCCGCGCTGACGGCCACGAGGTTCAGGGCCACCTGCCCGCCCCTGACCAGCGAGGCGGACGTGCGGCCGGCGAACGAGCCGGAGGCGGCCGACCGCGCCTCGCAGTCCAGGCGCGCCGCCAGGTGGCGCGGTTCGCCGGCCCGTTCGAGCACGCGCGCGGGCACCAGGCGCGGCCCGGGCTCGCCGCCGCCGCCGACCAGCAATACGTTCAGGCCCAGTCCGGCGTCGACCAGCGGGTGGTAGGGGGCGATGGCGGTCCAGGGGATCGAGACGTCGATGACCAGGCGGTCGCTGCCGGCGCCCCGGATCTTCGGCGCCAGTTCGCGGACGCGCTGCCAGCCGCCGGCCTCCGGCAGGTAGACGGCGCCGACGCCCGCGTTCTTCTCGAGTCCGAAGCCGAAGACGAACGCGTCGTCCGTTTCGCCCGAACCGTCGCCCGCGTGGGGACCCAGCACCACCAGCAGGCCGCCGGTCCGCTGCCACGGCGCCGCCTCGCCGGCCGGCAGCCAGCGTCCCCGGCCGTCGGGAGCCTCCAGGCGCAGCTCCAGGTGCGCCCGGCGCCAGGTGACCGTCACCCGCGAACCGTCCGCGACGCTGTCGCCGGGGGCCGGCTCCAGGGGCAGCGTCACGGCGACGCCCTGCTCGAGACGGGCGCCCCGGCGCGCGCTCAACTGGTCGCGGCGCGCGCGCTCGTCGGCCAGCAACCGGGCCAGACGCGGAGCCGCCTCCCCGAGGCGCAGGTCCGGGTCGCCGGCCGCGTGGGCCAGGTCGTCGTAGCCCGCCGCCAGCGCCGCGCGCAACGAGGCGACCGCCTGTTCGCCCTGCCCTAGCCGATTCTCCAGGCAGGCCCGGTTGTACAGCAGCAAGGCGTCGCCCGGCCGCCCGGCCAGTTCCTGCCGCAGCGCCGCCAGCGCCTCGGCGACGCGCCCGGCGCGCTGCAACTCGGCGATGCGCGCGGCCGGCGACGGCGCCACGGAGCCGGGCTGCGCGGCGGGCGCGCCGGCGCCGAGCGCCGGGACAGGCGGCAGCCCCGCCACTTGGAGCGCGCCCGCCAGGACGGCGGCCACCAGCAGCGACTGCGGCAGACGTTTCATCGTCGATGGCTCCTTGTCCCGGGACGGGCGGGGCGGGCCCGGCCGTCCGCGAACCCCGGGCGGGAGTATACGGTTCCGCTCCGGTCGGCGGCCATCGCGTTGTCGCCGGGACGCTTCTCTGGTAACATGAGGATCAGAGCCTGGTCCGACGATCCCTCGCACTCGCGCCGCGCATCCTCCCCGGGTCCGCGGCTCCGGCACGAACGGCGGCTCCGCCGGGAAGCCGCCACGGCGAATCGAGGACACCATGGCGATCATCCCCTTCCACATCGTCGATGCGTTCGCCTCGCGTCCGTTCACGGGCAACCCCGCCGCGATCATCCCGAACGCGTCGTGCCTGACCGAGGCCGAGATGCTGCAGATCACCGGCGAGCTGTCGATGGAGGCGGGTTTCGTGCTGCCGCCGGACAACCCGCGGGCCGACCTGAAGCTGCGCTTCTTCACGCGCCGGCGCGAGGCCGCCCTCAGCGGACACGTCGTGATCGCGGCCTTCGCCTCGATGGCCGACCGCGGCTTCTACCGGCCCACGCCCGAAGGCGTCGATCTGGTCGTCGAGACCGGC
>VGXH01000444.1 GCA_016873405.1 bacterium | reverse complement strand
CGGCGGTACGAGCCGTCCCGGTAGCTGAACTCGACCGTGTGCTCCCCGGCCGGCAGGGCGACCGCGCGCAGGACCATATCCGCCGTCAGCAGTTCGGCGGGGCTGCCGTCGATGCGGACGGTCCAGCCCGGGGCGTTCATGTCGGCCAGCACCAATACCGCCGGCGTGGCGGCGGCCGTGCGCAGCACGACGCGGTCCAGGCCGTCCTCGCTGAACTGCGGCACGGGCAGCGGCCCGTCCGCGATCGACGGCGCCGGTTGGGGCGCGCGGTCCAGATGCACGACCTGCGCGACGTCGATCCGGCCGGACTGGACGCCGTCGAGGAACGAGCCCAGCGCGCCGGCGCCGGCCGGCGGCGCCGGGGCCCAGGCGGAGAGCAGTCGCGCCCGCGGCAGCGCCGAGCGGTTGCGGTAGGCCCAGACGTCGCCGGCGGCCAGCGGCTCCGGCTCGACTTCGCAGCCCAGTTCGGCCAGCAGCGGCAACTGGTCCGGCGCCAGTCGGCCGTCCAGCACCACCAATCGCGCGCCCAGCCAGTTGGCCAGACGGCCGGCCGGCGGATCACCGTAGAGCCTCTTGCGGACCGCTTCGTAGCCGGCGAGCTTGGCCGCGTGGTAGCCCCCCAGCGAGCGGATGCCGTCCGCCATCCAGGTATTGCGCTGCTGGTGCTCCCCCAGCGGCCAGATGCGGTCGTGGCCGGCCGCCGCGGCCAGTTCGGCGGCGCCGGACGCGGGGCCGAGGTCGCGGGCGGCCGCCGGCTCGACCTGGAGCTGCGGCGCAGCGACCAGGCGGGCCTGCCCGTCGGCGCCGCGGCCCACCGCCAGCAGGCCGCTCTCGGGCCGGACGACCAGCCGGTCGACGCCCAGCAGGTCGACCACCGCCAGCGCCAGCAGCGCCCAGGCCAGGCCCCGCGCCCGGAACGCGGCGTTGCGCGCCGCCAGCAGCACGGCGCCCGCCGCCGCCAGCAGCACCAGGCCGATGCGCACGAGGCTGGCCCGATGGAGGGTCCAGGCCGCGTCCAGCAGGACCGGCGGCGACTGCCTCTCGGCCGCGGCCGCCAGCGACTGCAGCGAGGCGCGGTACGGACCCTCGAACAGCGAGGCCCCGCCGCCCGCCAGCAGCAGCAGCCCGAGCACCCCCAGGGCGGCCGGCAGAAGCAGCGGACGACCGGAGGGCGGCACGCCGGCGGACAGCCGCGCGAGGCCGCGTGCCGCCAGGACGGCCAGAGCGAACGCCGGGATCACCAGGATCATCGAGGGCACGCGCAGCTTGTTGAAGTAGGGCAGCGCGCTGTAGAGCAGTTCGTAGAGCCCGAAGCCGAAGGTCCCGAACGAGACGAACACCGCCAGCACCGACACCGCGATCAGGGCGCCCCACAGGCTGCGCCCGCCACGAGCGAAGCCGAGGGCGGCCAAGGTCAGCCAGAGGAACCCGTAGTAGTTCGGATAGTCGTTGAACGGCATCAGGCCCACGTATGTCGCCTGTCCGAAGCCGGCGGCGGCCGGCAGCACGAACGTGCCCAGCTCCGCCGGCGCCAGCGCCCAACCCGTGGCGTAGTCCAGCCCCACACCGCCGCCGCCGGACGGATCCTGCCCGCGGATCGAGATCCGCGCGTAGTCCTGCACCGGGACCAGCAGCACGGCGGCGATCAGAAAGCCGAGCGCGATACCGCCGGCGACACCGGCCAACCTGCGCGCCCTGACCGCGAAGGGCAACTCCTTCGCGGCGGCGGCGAACGGCCGCACGGTGCCCCAAATGGCCAACCACGCCGACACGCCCAGCGTGTAGTACGAGATCTGGGGATGGGCGCGCAGCAGTTGCAATCCGAGCAGCAATCCCAGCATGCCCGTCGCGCGCAGACCGGCCCCGTCGAGCGCGCGCAACGTCCAGCCCGCGATCCACGGCAGGTACATCGCCGCGCCCAGCTTGGAGCCGTGCCCATGCACGCCCCAGGCCACGACCTGCGGGAAGAGCAGGAACAGCGCCGCGCCCAGCAGCAGCGACGGGACGGGCAGGCGCCAGCGCGACAGCAGCCAGACCATGCCCAGGCCGCCGAACACCAGGTGGCCGATCATCCAGGTCAGGGGCGGCAATCCCAGCGAGCCCTGCAGGAACGCGAACAGAGCCGCCGGAGGATAGAGACCGGGGACGTAGGCCGAAGAACCGAAGGTGGGCATGCCGCAGAACAGGTACGGGCTCCAGTGCGGGTACTCGCCGCGCGCGCGCGCCGCATCGCCGACGCGGGCGAACATGTCGGCGTTGCCGGCATCGGCGCTGCGGAACGTCTCGCCCAGGAAGACGGGGCCCGGATACAGGACCGCCACCAGCAGCCAGACCGCTGCGGCGAGGACCAGCCAGCGGACCCAGGGGCGCCGCAGCCAATCCGGCCCGACGGCCGGGGCTTCGATCGCGTCGACCGGGACGGTCGGACGGGGTCCTTTGCGCGCCATTTCTGCTCCTGCCGTGCCAACCCGTTGCGGGACCTTGGATTCCCGTCTCATGATACCAGAACTCGGCGCGTTCCGTAAGCGCCGGTATGCGCAGCCGCCACGCTAGCCCGGACCATCCACGAAGGTCCGGCTGCGGCTGGTCAATTGCCCTTCTGCGAAGGCGAAATCCGGTCTCGGCGAGGTCAACGCACCGGGC